>NZ_JASHIN010000019.1:0-85670 GCF_030733705.1 Roseovarius sp. MMSF_3298 | reverse complement strand
CCCCAGACGGCGCCCCCCAGCCCGAACACCGTCACGCCCGAGGCCGTGACGACAAAGGTGATCACCGCCGCCTCGCGATAGTCCGCATCGCCCAGCGCGGCAGCCGTCGAATTGGCAAACACGCTCAACAGCGCCACACCGGCCACGCTGGCCATCACCATTGGCGGCGCCAGCCCCGCAAACGCCGTGATGACCCCGGCAAACACCCCGAGCACGCAGTAAAAGATCCCCGCCATCACCGCCGACCAATAGCGCATCCCGGCATCCGGGTGGCTGTCCTCGTCCGCGCACATCGCCGCCGTGATCGCCGCGAGGCAGGTCTGCGGCGCGCCGCCCGGGGCCGACAGCACGCTGAAGCCGCCGACCACGCTCAACAGCGGCCCCGGCTCCGGCGCATACCCATGCGCCCGCATCACTGCCAGCCCCGGCACGTTCTGCGTCGCCATCGTCACCACGTAAAGGGGCAGGCCAATCCCCACCACGGCGGCCAGCGAGAACTCCGGCATCACGAAGACCGGCGCCGTCACCCAGCCCCGGGCATCGAATGCGCCAAGATCGCCATAGGCCAGCACCGTGATCCCCGCCGCCACGACCGCCCCCGGCACCGCCAACAGCTTGTTGATCCGGCCCAGCACGAACCACGCCGCCAGGATCGGGCCAATCACCACCGGCGTCTCGGCCACCGCCAGAACCGGCCTGATCACCAGCGGCAAAAGCACCCCGCCCAGCATCGCCTGCGCCAGCGGTGCCGGTATCGCCGCCGCCAGCCGTCCAAGGGGTCGCCAAAGGCCCGAAATCACCGTCAAGGCCCCCGCCACCAGGAACCCGGCCACCGCACCGGCGAAGCCGGCCTCCACGGGCGCTGTCACCGCCAACAGCGCCGCCCCCGGCGTCGACCACGCGACCGAGGCGGGCATCTTCGTCCACAGGCTCAGCACGATCCCCGCCAGCCCCATCGCCAGCGCCGCCGCCATCAGGCCCGACGCGGCCTGCGCGTCGCTCGCCCCCACGGCGGCCAGCCCTTGCAACACGATGGGAAAGGAACTGAAAAACCCGACCATGGCCACCACGAACCCGGTCGAAATTGTCTGCATGGGCGGCATCACGTCTCTCCTTCGGCCAAACCCAACCGGATCGGTCCCTTGGCCGCAACCGGATCGACCGCCACGCCTTTCTGTGTCGCCACCAGCGGCAGCCCTGCCGCCACCTCGCGCACACGCGGCATCAAATCCCGCCAATCTTCGGACAACGCCCGCGCCGCCTCGGACGGGCAAAAGGTCCTGCCCGCCCCCCGCGCCCGCGCCAGCCGCATCAGCCCATCGGAAATCTCGTCATCCGTCATGTCGTAGGGTGGGGTTTCACCCCACCGTCACCCCAACGCCGCATCACACCGCGCACAGGTCCCCGGATGCTTGTGCGTGCCCACGTCCGGCAGGATCTTCCAGCACCGCTGGCACTTCTCGCCCGCCGCACGCTCGAAGACCACGGTCACACCGTCCACCTCGGGCAGCCGGTACGCCTCCGCCGGGCTGGGATCGTCGGTCAGCCGGATATCGGACGTGATGCAGATATCGTCGAAATTGACCGATTTCAGCACCTCCAGCGCCTCGGCATCGCGCACATGCACCACCGGCGCAGCTTCCAGGCTCGCCCCGATCACCTTGTCGGTCCGCTGCACCTCCAGCGCCGCAGTCACCACGCGCCGCGCCTGCCGCACCGTGGCCCATTTCGCCGCCAGCGGCTCGTTCAGCCATTCCTTCGGCGTCTCCGGGATATCCGTCAGATGCACCGAGCTGTCGTCCCCCGGGAACCGCTCCAGCCAGACCTCTTCCATGGTGAACACCAGCACGGGCGCAAGCCACGTGGTCAGGCGATGGAACAGGATATCCATCACCGTCCGCGCCGCCCGCCGCCGGGGCGTGTCGCCATCGCAATACAGCGCATCCTTGCGGATATCGAAGTAGAACGCGGAGAGCTCCACCGTGGCGAAGTTGAACAGCGCCTGGAACACCCCCTGGAAATCATAGGCGGCATACCCCGTGCGCACCCGGTGATCCAGTTCCGCCAGCCGGTGCAGCACCCAGCGCTCCAGCTCCGGCATATCCTCCGGCTCAACCCGGTCGTCCTCGCTGAAATGGCTCAGCGCCCCCAGCAGGAACCGCATCGTGTTGCGCAGCCGGCGATAGCCGTCGGCGGTCCCTTTCAGGATCTCCGGCCCGATCCGCTGATCGTTGGTGTAATCCGTCTGCGCCACCCAAAGCCGCAGGATATCCGCGCCATACTGCTTGACCACTTCCTCGGGCACGATCGTATTGCCGAGCGACTTGGACATCTTGTTGCCCTTCTCGTCCAGCGTGAACCCGTGGGTCAGCACGCCCCGGTACGGCGCATGCCCCGTGGTGCCGCAGGATTGCAGCATCGAGGAATGGAACCACCCCCGGTGCTGGTCCGTGCCTTCCAGGTACAGATCCGCCATCCCGTCCTCGGACCCGTCCTCGCGGTCGCGCAGAACGAACGCATGGGTCGAGCCACTGTCAAACCAGACGTCGAGAATGTCGTCGACCTTCTCCCACTCGTTCGGGTCATAGTCGTTCCCCAGGAACCGCTCCTTGGCACCATCCTTGTACCACGCATCCGCGCCTTCGGCCTCGAACGCCTCAAGGATCCGCGCATTGACCTTTTCATCCCGCAGCAGAAAGCCCTCATCCGTGGGCATCGCCCCCGTCTTGACGAAACAGGTCAGCGGCACGCCCCACGCCCTCTGCCGCGACAGAACCCAGTCCGGCCGCGATTCCATCATGGAATACAGACGGTTGCGCCCGGTCTTCGGCGTCCACTGCACCTTGTCGATCTCGGTCAGCGCCCGCTGGCGGATCGTGGTGCCGCTCTCGTCCTGCCCGTCGCCGACCTCGCGATCGATCGCGGCGAACCACTGCGGCGTGTTGCGATAGATCACCGGCGCTTTCGAGCGCCAGCTATGGGGATAGCTGTGCTTGATCTTGCCCCGCGCCAGCAATCCGCCGACCTCGACCAGCTTGTCGATGATCGTCTTGTTGGCGTTGCCCTCCTTGCCCTTGCGATCAAGGATATAGGTGCCGCCAAAGAATGGCAGGTCGGCGCGGAAACCGCCATCGTCCATCACGTTATAGGTGATGACCTGGTCCAGCATCCCGAGGCCACGATAAAGCTCGTATTCCTCCATCCCGTGGGACGGCGCGCAATGCACGAACCCGGTGCCTTCCTCGTCGGTCACGAAATCGGCCGCCCGGAAATCGCGCAGGTCGTCCCACTCGCCGTTCGACCCTTCCGCGCCATGCAGCGGGTGCTTGAGGCTCAGGCCAGCCAACTCGTCGGCGCTCACGTCCCGCACACGGCTCCATTGGTCGTCATTCAGCCGCGCCCGGCCCATCACATCTCCGGCCAGCTTGTCTGCCAGGAGGAACCTGTCGCCCACATTGGCCCAGCACTCGTCCGGCGTGCCCGTGACCTCGTAAAGGCCATAGGCGATGTCCTCGCCGTAAACGACCGCCTTGTTCGACGGCATGGTCCAGGGCGTGGTGGTCCAGATGACCACGTAGGCGCCCTCAAGTTCCGACCGTCGGGCGTCCTGAGCCTCAAGCCGTTCGTCCACTTCCGCAAGGTTCTGCGCAAGTTGCTTGTGGACTTCGAGATACGTAGATTTCTCCACCTCGAACTTAACCCAGACGGTAAAGCTCTCCTTGTCGTGGTACTCCACCTCCGCCTCGGCCAGCGCAGTCTTTTCCACCGGCGACCACATCACCGGCTTCGAGCCCTGGTACAGCGTCCCGTTCATCAGGAACTTCTGGAATTCCTCCGCGATGATCCGCTCTGCGCGGAAATCCATCGTCAGATAGGGCTTCTCCCACTTGCCGGTCACGCCCAGCCGCTTGAACTCGTCGCGCTGGATGTCGATCCAGCCTTCCGCGAACTTGCGGCACTCGGCGCGGAAATCGACGATATCCACCGCGTCCTTGTTCTGGCCCTTCTTGCGGTACTGCTCCTCGATCTTCCACTCGATCGGCAGGCCATGACAGTCCCAGCCGGGGATGTACCGCGCATCGCGCCCCATCATCTGCTGGCTGCGAACAACCATGTCCTTCAGGATCTTATTCAGCGCGTGGCCGATATGCAGGTGCCCGTTGGCATAGGGCGGTCCGTCATGCAGCGTAAACGGCTGCCGCGTCTCGGCTGTCGCCTTCTCGCGCAGGCGGTCATAGACCTTCAGTCCGTTCCACCGTTCCAGCCACTCGGGCTCGCGCTTGGGCAGGCCCGCGCGCATCGGGAAATCGGTCTGGGGCAGGTTCAGCGTGTCTTTGTAATCGGGTGTGTCAGAACACATCTGTGACGTCCTTTGTCACTGGCATTTCAATCTCTGGGTGGGGGCGGCGCGGTGGTCCATACGCCTTTTCCCGGCGGCTCGTCTGTTTCAGAGCGCCGGGCATGTAATTCGAATGATGATCGCAAAGCGGGTCATGATGGGGGGCGTTATAGGTGCGCGCGTTCCAAGGAGCAAGCCGTAGAACCCGGGCTCACCGCCAGCGCCCAAGACTTTTCAGAAAAGTCTTGGCAAAAGCCTTCTCAAGGCTTTTGCAACGCCCGCCCTGTTAACGCGCCTGATCGCGAAATTTTGCACCGTCGGCGCACCACCCGGATACCGACGCAATACCGACGTTCCGATTTCCCACGATCCGACGGCGTTAACCATGTTTCCCGAATCGCGTTTCCCATTGCATCCGGCCCATCCAACGGCCAGATTCGAGGCCATGACACCGGCCCTGCCCCCCCGTTTCGACATCACCCGCGCCGAGATCGAGCGCGTCGTGGCAGCCTTCTATGCATCCTGCCGCGCGCATCCCGGGCTGGCGCCGGTCTTTGCCGCGCATGTCACCGACTGGCCCGCGCACGAGGCCCGCGTCAGCGATTTCTGGGCCAACACGATCCTGCACGAGCGGTGTTACGTGGGCAATGCCATGCAGGCCCATGTGCAGGCGGGCAATGTCAAACCGGGCATGTTCTCGATGTGGCTCGACCTCTTCGACAGCACCCTTAAGTCCGAGCTTCCCCCGGCCAAGGCCGCCGCCTGGTCCGCCCTTGCCCATCGCATCGGCCAGACCCTGCGCGCGGGCGTCGTGAACCGCGAGACGCATCCCGGCGGCGTGCCGAAACTGGGCAACCCGTTCTGACGCACGCAAGGGCGACCGGACGTTAAGGTTTTGCTGTCAGATTGGACAAGGTCGCGAGGTCAATCCGGACCTCCGGCAGAAATACCGACACACCGGCCGAAATTCGTTGGTCGTTTACGCTTTGTTAACCCCGCCAAAGAGACCGGTCAGCGCGCGCTGCACCATCCGCGTCACCGAGGGGCGCTTGCCCGCCCGGAACGGCAAGGGCCGACACACTTCCATCGCCGCCACGCCCACCCGCGCGGTCAGCGCGCCATTGACGATCCCCTCGCCGAACCGGCGGGAAACCTTGGACAAAAGGCTCCCCCCGGCGACCGAGCCAATCAGGTCGTCACCCACCGCCACGGCCCCCGTGGCGACCAGATGCGTCATCACCGCCCGCGCCAGCCGCCAGCTGCCCAGCGTACCCGACCGACCGCCATAGATCTCCGCGATGCGGCGGATCATCCGCAGGTTCGACGTCAGCGCCGCGATCACGTCGGCAAAGGCCAGCGGCACCACCGCCGTCACCGTCGCCACCTGCCGTGCGGCCGCCTCGATCTCCTTCGCCGCGGCCCGGTCCAGCGGCGCCAGCAGCTCGGTTTCCGCCAGCCCCAGCAGGCTGCCCGCATCCATCTGCTCGGGGCCATAGTCCCGCAAACGATCCCGCCCCCAGCTCGTATCCTCGCACCCCGCATAAAGCTGCGTCAGATCCTGCACCACACCCCGCGCCTGTTTCAGGTCCGCCCCCGCCAAAGCCGCATCCGCTGCCCGGTGCAGCTTGTCGATCCGCGCCAGCCGGGAAAACGCCGCCATCTCGCGGATGACAATGATCAGGCAAACAAGGGCAAACGCCGCGATCAACGCGGTGACGGCGTAACCCAACACCACGTTGCGGGCCAGCAGCGCCATCACGAAATCCCACGCGGCAAAGGAAATCACCGCCCCCAGGATCGACAGCAGCAACCCCCAGAACCACCGCGCCAGGCGCGACGGTTTCTTCGCCGCCAACGTCGCCACGGTCTGCATCGCCCTGCCCTCTGGGTGCCCCTCCACCACGGGATCCGGCACCGGCGGCGCCGTGTCCGGGCGGGGGCTGTCATCGCCCTCTTCGATGTCGATCAGAACCGGTCGCTTGCTCATGAGTCTACCCTGGGCTCCACCCTGCGTTCCGGCGGCCAGACCATCAGGATCTCGGGCCGCCCCTCGTCATTTTCCGCACCGTCAGCACGTGTCTTTTCGGCAAAGCCATGCCGGTAATAGAACCGCCGTCCTCCGGTGTTTTCCTCGGCAACCCAGAGGTTTAGCCGATCCCGCTCTCGCTTGGCATCCTGCAACAACAGGCGGCCCACCCCTTGGCCCTGCGCCCTTGGGTGCACGTAAAGCGCGTGCAGTTCGGGCCCGGTGCAAAGGATGAAACCGGCCAGTCGCGTATCGTCACACACCGCCCGGACACAGCCGCGCCGAGTCATCCGGACCATGATTTTCAGGTCATCCCACCAATGCCCGCTTCGATGCTGCCACAAGACGCCCAAAAGGCCCGGCACATGCTTCAGACGTGCGTCAAAAGGGGTCATAACCGATCCCCGATCAGAAACTGCGCCGCCCGATCCAGCCGGATATGCGGCGGCCCCTCCCCGCGCTTCAGCGTCAAACGCGCGGGGGCGAAATTCATCACCTCGTACTCGGCGTCCAGCCACGCCTCGGCCCCGTCCCGTGCAGGCCCCAGCAGGTGCGCCGGGTCCTCCGGCAACGCCCCGGGATAGAACGCCGCCTGCTTGCCGCGCCCGCCCTCTGGCCCCATCAGCGTGCCGCGCACACAGTCCAGGGTTTGCCCGCCATGCTCACGCGTTTCCTCGGTCGTGGCCCTTAACGCGGCAATCGCCATCCCCGCCGTCTCGGCCCCGGCGAAATCCGCCCGGTTTCGCGCATCCCGCATCAGCGCCTCGATGATGCCGGTCAGACGTCCATGCTGCGTATGGTGCAAATGGTCCGCCTTGGTGGCCGCGAACAGGATTTTCTCCACCCGCTGCCCGATCAGAAGCCTGGACAGAAAGGCGTTCCGTCCCGGCCGGAACGCCCCGAGGATATCGGCCATCGCCCGGCGCATGTCCTCGACCGCCTGCGGGCCGTTGTGAATCGCGCCCAGCGCATCGACCAGAACGACCTGCCGGTCGATCCTCGAGAAGTGATCGCGGAAGAAGGGTTTGACGACCTTGGATTTATACGCCTCGAACCGCCGCTCCATCTCGCGCCACAGCGACCGGCGCGGCGGGCTGTCGGGCGCAGGCAGTGGCGCGAATGTCAGCACCGGAGAGCCGGCCAGATCCCCCGGCAGAAGGAACCGCCCCGGCGTGCAATCCGACAACCCCGCCGCGCGCGCCGCGTTCAGGTACGCGGTGAACGCCTCGGCCAGCGACTGCGCCACGGGCTCCTCCAGCTTGGCCGTGGCATCCACCTCGCGGGCCTTTGCCAGAAAATCCTGCGCCTGCTCACGCGGCGCCAACCGGCCCAACGTTTCCGCGGACCATTCGGCATAGCTCTTGTCCATCAGGCCCAAGTCCAACAGCCATTCGCCGGGGTAATCCACGATGTCCAGATGCACGGTCCGCGGCCCCTGCAACCCCGCCAGCAACCCCGACGGGCGCACCCTCAGCGACAGGCGCAGCTCCGAAACCGAACGCGTGCTGTCGGGCCAATGCGGCGTCTCGGCGGTCAGCGCCCCAAGGTGTTTTTCATACTCGAACCGCGGCAGCGTATCGTCTGGCTGCGGCTGCAAGTAGGCGGCCGAAATGCGCCCCTCGGCGGCGGCCACCAGCCCCGGCATCCGCCCGCGATCCATCAGGTTGGCGACCAGTGATGTGATGAACACCGTCTTGCCCGCGCGGCTCAGCCCCGTGACACCCAGCCGGATCACCGGCTCCATGAACGCGCCCGACAGCGTGTCGCCCACGCGCTCCACGCCGCGTGTCAGCCCATCTGCGATATCCGAAAGCACCAAACTGCCCCTTCTCTTTGCCCTCAAGATAGGCCGCGCACCCGGCATGTGCCAGAGGGGAGCGTTGGGGGATTGTTCCCCGCCGCCGGCCACGCTAAGGGCTTTTCATGCCCCGCTATGCATTGAAAGTCGAATATCACGGTGCGCCCTTCGCCGGCTGGCAGCGACAGGCCGATCAGCCTTCGGTGCAAGGCGCGATCGAGGACGCGCTGGCGCGGCTGGAACCGGGCCCGCACACGATTGCGGCGGCGGGCCGGACGGATGCGGGCGTGCACGGGTTGGCGCAGGTCGCCCAGTGCGACATGGTCAAGGACTGGGACCCCTTTCGCCTGTCAGAGGCATTGAATTATCACCTGAAACCCCTGCCCGTCGCGATCCTCGATTGCGCGCAGGTCACCGACGACTGGCACGCCCGGTTCTCGGCGGTCGAGCGCCGCTACCTCTTTCGTCTGCTGATCCGCCGCGCCCCGGCCACCCATGACAAGGGGCTGGTCTGGCGGGTGCAGAACCCTCTGGATGTCGAGGCCATGCGCGAAGGCGCGGCGCATCTTGTGGGGCATCACGACTTCACCACCTTCCGCTCGACCATCTGCCAGGCGAAAAGCCCGGTGAAAACACTGGATGACATCGTCATTTCGCAGGTCGACGGCCTCTCCGGTCCGGAAATCCAGTTCCGCCTGCGCGCCCGGTCATTCCTGCACAATCAAGTGCGCAGCATCGTCGGTACTTTGGAACGCGTCGGCGCCGGAGCCTGGCCACCGCATCAGGTCAAAACCGCGCTCGACTCCCGCGACCGCACCGCCTGCGGCCCGGTATGTCCGCCGCAGGGGCTATATCTTGCCGGCGTGGGGTATCCCGACGACCCTTTCGCGTCATTTCGCCTTTGAATTCGCATGCGCGCTTGGGTAAGGCTTTTTGCCAAGCGGTCCCGTAGCTCAACTGGATAGAGCAGCTGACTTCTAATCAGCAGGTTCGGGGTTCGAGTCCTCGCGGGATCGCCAACCATATCCATTAACCCCCTTTTTTCAGCGCCTTGCGCTGCGTCTTGGCGAACCTATCGGGAAGGTTCACCACGTTCTGTTCGCCGTTTGGTCTGGCGATGAGCTTGTCGAAGGCGGAGTCGGCCATGCCGTCGCGCTGCGCCTCGGCAGTGTATCGCTGCACCTCTGCAAGCGTCGTATGGCCGGTCACAGCGCCGATTTCGTGGGCAGTGGCCCCAGCCTCGGCCAAGCGCCTGGCGCAGGCTTTACGAAGGCCGTGAGCGCTGCACAGGGGCAAGCCTGCTTCGTCGCACCATGCGCGCATCTGGTTTCCCAGCCCATTCGGAGAACGAGACGCGCCGCGGTTGGTCTGTAGGAACGTCAGCGCATCACGCGGGCAGTCGGTCAAGACCTCGGCCAAGTCTGGATGGATCGGCATGGAAACAGCCGAGCCGGTCTTGCTCCGCCGGTACTCAAGACGTTCACCATTCACGTTCTGCCAGCCAAGAGCCACTGCATCGACGCGGGCCGCGCCGGTGTAGAGCATCAGCGTCACGGCGCTGTGTGCCAAGGTTCCGGGCTGGTGCACCTCGAAGAAGCGCGCGATCTCGCCCTCGTCCCAAGTATGGTGCCCGCTGCTGTCCAGGCGATACGGCTTTGCGAGGCGTGCCGGGTTGTCCTGGCGCCACTCAAGCGACACCGCATGGTCCAGCAAAGTGATCAGGCGCTTGCGCAGGTTGTTCGCCGCCGCCGGTGTCTCCGCCCTCTCTGCGAGGATATTCTGAACGTGCCGGCGCTGCATCTGCTTCACAGGCTTGTCGCCGTGTTCCTCCCGGAATCGCTCGATGATGCCGCGATAGTTGCGCTTGGTGTTATCCGAAAGCCCGAGAAACTCCGGCGACCGATAGTAGGAAGCGACCAAGGCAGAGACAGAGCCCGGGCGGGTGCGCTCGATCCCAACAAGCCTGCGCGTCCGGTGTCCCTCCAGTGCGGCCTCGTACCGGCGCTGGAAGTCGTCCGAGCCGTAGTCGGTGCCCAGCTCAGCCGAGAAGCCACCCTTGCGAAAACGCCACCGGCGCCGACCGTGGCGGTCGGTGTAGGGCGTTGCGCCGGGATATTGCTTTCGGTGCTTCATCCTGCGTCCCAGGGGTTCGCTTCATCAACGGCAGGGCTGTCGATCGTATGGATCACCACCTTGCCGTCGCGGCTGATTTCCGTGCGCGCCACCGGAATGCCTGCGTCCCGATATGCTTTGAGATATCGGGTCAGTTCGGATTGCGTGATGGTGGCGCGGCGGGCGGGCATTCTTTACTCGTCCGGGTGAGTAATAGGGATCGGCTTGTCGGAAACGAGTTCCCTTGCGTTAGACAAAATCTCAACAACATCAGGCCTCCCGCTCTTAACGTAGAGAGAGATAGCCAATCGAAACACCATAGTGCCGATGGGAAGGATAAGAGCAGCGTCACCCGTCCAATCTTCGATGCCGCCTCGCTCAAAAAGATGCGAGACTGCACCATCATCATTGTTGTCGAACCTGACCATCGCGTTGATGAGAAATGGATCTTTCAGGACGTTGCTTTCGACCCAATCCGTGTACGCTTCTGCGAAACCCTCACCACTTTTCGGCTCCAACGGCACGCCAAAGCGAATGAGCCGATCCTGGATCAGGTTATAGACAAGATGATAGCCTGTGAATGTAACCGCAGCCCGTTGTCGACCACTTTCGTCCCGCAAAGACAGGGCCTGATCTCTGGCAATTCGTGTTCGCAGAGTATTGGGTTTGATCCGCAGAAACGTAGCTGCTTCTGCGGACCCTACTATGCCGACGTGCCAGTTTTCTTTGAGGTACTCCAGCGCTTCACGTCTCATTGTTCCAGCCTATTAGGTTTCGCATGAGTATAAATTAGCTACAGACGAAACTAGTGTCAAGCGCCTTATGTTTGCTGAGGTTTGTTCAGATGCTCGACATGCGGAATCAAATCCATGAGCATACGCTCGGCAAGTTCCAGAGATGCAGAACTGAAGTATCCGCCCGGCGTGAACAATTTTTCAGCCGAAACCAAGGTGTCCTCTGCAAGGATGTGTTGCTGAATTATTGAAATAGCCGCGCAGAGTTGGTCATGCGGGCTCATGCTTTGAACGCTCATGATGCCTCTCCGCTTTTGCCTTCCAGCATCTCCAACGCATCGGCAATCGCCTCAGCGCGCTTGCGCATGTCATGGAAGATTGCTGGCAGGGAATTGTTGGCCAGGCGGGTCAACGGATCTTCCTCCGCGCCGTCGCAAGCTTGTTCCGAAAGAACCTCGGCACCGCCGATCATTCCGGCGAGGTAAACTGCATCTAGGTGGATGTCATCGATTGTATTGGGCATTGCGTCAGTCCTATCCTGTGATATCTTCACTTGTGAAAGTATCACAGGAATAGCAAAGTTGTGAAATCTACACAAGTAAGAATGGCGAGGGCTGCACTCAATTGGTCTTTGGCCGACCTGTCGAGCGCTTCTGGAGTTCATAGAAACACGATTTCGAATTACGAAACCGGGCGCTACGAGCTGAACGCAGAAAACTCACAGAAAGTAAAAACAGCCCTCGAAGCCGCCGGGGTGGAGTTCATCGCAGAGAATGGCGGCGGCCCAGGCGTAAGACTGAAAGGAAAGCGCTAATGTTTATCAGATTGATTCCCATCGGGGGTGACCCCGCAAAAGACACCATCGAAGACCTCGAAATGAGCACCGTTCCCCAGGTTGGTGATGTGATTGAGGTCGAATATGAGCCTCGGGAATTCACCACCTACGAAGTCACCAAGCGGCGTTTTAGAGTGGACCCCAAGATCGAGGGCGAGTCCGCATACAGCCAGCGTGTAGCGGTTGAAGTCACGGAAATTGGTCCCGTGAGCCACACAACCACCGAGCTGCGCCTGTAAAAAGGCCGAGGCTTCCCGCCCCGGCCCTCTAAGAAACCGGGTCCAGAACGAACCCGGTTTTCTTCGACGCCGCGCCCGGCAAAAGGTAACCAGGGCCGCGCCTTGTCGGGGTTTTCCGGCACTCTCCGACTAATCCGAGTCCTTTGCGGGCAGAGCAATGGCTAAATAGGCCCGCGGGTGACCAACCCTATTCTTGCCAGTCCACCAGCTTGAGCGCGGTTTCCGGGTCCACCCCGGCCTCTTTCGCCTGTGCCAGCGCCTGGATAACGCCCACGGCTGCGCGTGCCCGTCCGCCTGCATCGAAGGCTTGCAGCGGTCGCAGCGTGTCGATCTTCACTTCAGTGCCCAGCTTCGCAGTCGCTTCCTCGGCCATCAGAGCCGCCATCGGCTGCAAGACCCAGCTTGCAAGGTGCCGCTGCGCCTCTCTGACCATCGGGCCGGTTGCTGCCGAAGACACCAGTCCAGGCAAGACACCGAAGATGTTCAGGATCGAGTTGCGCGCCGCATCTAGGCTTTCGCGCGTCATGGCCTTACTGAGGTCCGGCGACACGTCAGCCGCCCGCCAGTCCTGCTGAGGCGCTGGCCCGCCAGCCGAAGCCACGTTGACGCTTTCCCGGATCAGAACGCGCCCGCGCTTGCCCCGAAACTCGCTGCCGAGCTTCTGCATGTCCGTATCCGTCGATTCCGGGAATGGCACGATCTGCGACCCGAGCGGTGCGTTTTCGTACACCTCGCCCAGGGCAGTCTCGATAGCCTGAAGCCATCCAGCGGTCAGCTGCGCACGCTTGAGCGGCGCGGACCCTGCCCACGGCACGACGCCATCAACGCCGGTTCTGAAGTGCAGAACCTCCGCTGCAAGCGCTGTCTCTGTTCTACCGCCACCGGCCTCCGACACGCTCACGCGGTAAGCACGCGGCACGCCGTCTTGCGTCCGAAGATCCCAATCAGCGCAAGGCACCACCTGCCCGGTATCCCGGATCAAGAACAGAGCTTCACCGCGCAGGGCCAAGGCGCGTCCGGCCATCGCCATATGCTGCCGGGTCAAAAGCGGGGTGCCCTCGATGTCAGCCAGGGCAAAGCCGCCTTCCCAGAGCGTCACGCAGCTTTGTACTGTACCGGTCAGTTCAGCAATGCCGCGCCTGCCGGAAATGTAGCTTTCACGCGCCGACATGAGTTCGGCAGTGAAGCCTGACATGGCGGAACGCTTTTCGGTTTCAGGTTCGGCTCGTTTGGTAAATGGCCACATTTCACACTCTCCGATATTTGCGCAGAAGATCAGCGGCGCCGCTGTGTTGCAGCGCGCGTGCGATCCAGTTCACCGGTCGCTGAAACTCCATCGTGACAGGGCCGACCGTGTGTTGCTCGGACGTAGAGGTTGGGCTGTTAACAGACGCGTCAGCGACATATTCCGCGAACCTACGAAACGCCTCGTTCACGTCCTCGGGCACCGTCATGCCACCCACGTCAGCCGTGATGCGATACGGGCCGCACCCCTTGATCTCGTAGCCGCCGAGTGGGCTGGCGTTGAGCAAGGTGCTTGTCCAAGCGTAGTCCTGCCACACCTCGACGGCTGTAACCGACGCAGGCCCCAGCGAAGGCTGCCAGTTGCCCGGCCCCTCCACGATCCATTTCACCTCGCGCTCTGTGAACCGATAGGCAATGTACCCCTCGATGCGCTGCCAGATCATGTCAGCGTTCACGGCAGCAGCTTCCGTAGAAAGGCCGCTCGGAGCATCGGGATAGCTGGCCGGTACGGCTTCAATTCTGTCCAGAACCTCGATCATCAGAGCCTCCATCTTTTGAGGTGAGCAGCAACTTGATGCTCACGGTGGCAACCGTTGCCACTTTCGGGCTGCCAGTTCCGGGCCTCGATCTGCGTTTCGTCGTATGCGGGCCGGGTGACAGCGCTGATCTCGTAGAGAAGCGCCTGGTTAACCGTGCGAATGATCGCGGTGCCCTCTGCGGGATCCTCTTCCTCGATCGTTTCCGCATCCGGTACAGTGCGCGGCGGCGGAATGCGGAACCCCGGCGACAGGCCGACCATGAGGCCGGATTCATAAGCCGCCCAGAAGTTCTGCCAGAACGTCGCCCGCTGGATCTGTTCGCTGATCTCCGCTTCGAAAATCAGCGCCTCATCGGTGTCTTGCAGCGTCAGCGTGCCCGCCTTTCGGCTGGCAAGCGGCTGGTCATATGAGTGCCCGACCAGGAAGTGAATATCCTCTTCGGGACGCTCGACGCGGTAGGCAAAAGCTCGCGGTGCGATAACCTCTTTCCGGGGACGCCCGGTCCTGCCGCCATCGGACAGGACCGCACGTTTGCCATAAGGAAAGCGGCCACGCAAAGCGAGCGCCCCAGACGCTCGCTTGCGCAGTTCAAGACCGCCATTGTGGCCGCCCCAGAGCATCACTGGATACCCGAGATGATTTCCAGCTGCGCGGGTCGCGCAACCGTGACATCCATCGTCGCCAGTGCCGTGATGCGCAGGCCGCCAGACGCCGCATCGCTGTAGGGGTCGCGGATCATGTCGACCGCCCCCCATTTGCCCACGAAGATCGGAGCGACACCGCCCGAGTTCGTAGTCAGAAGCGCGATGCTATCGGCTGGATCACCGGCGGGTGCAGCCAGCCCGTTGGTCGTCATCGAAAAACTGCCGATGTTCTTGGCCAGCCGGTCCCACTCAGTAATCGCGGTGCCGGTGTCGATGTAGGCGTCGTCCATGTCGGACCAGACCTCGGGCCGCAGCATAAGCCGTACCGCAGAGGGCGAGCCCGCGGCGTTGGCAAGCATGAAACGGACCACCGCCGCACGGAAAGCCGCCCAGGTCGGAACGCCGCCGAGATCGGTGTCGGTGATGCCGTAGGTCCCAGCGCCCGCGATCACGCCGAGCGGCTCACCGCTGGAGCCGCCGCCCAGAAACACAACGCGATCCATCTCGACCGACATGGCCGAGTTCATGTCACGCCGCACCGCAGCCTCCAGGGCCGCGCCGGATTGCTTCAGGGTTTTCCGGCTGATCTTCATCTGCACGCCAAGCGTCTGATCGGGTGCAAGCGCCTTGTCAGTGGTCTCGAAGGCTTGCGCCGCCCCGGCCGACCCGGTTTCGGTGCTCTGCCAGCCGACAGACGCGCCCTGCGTCACCACGGGCCATTCGATCTCGCCGTGGTCGATGCTGATCATCTGCGCGCCCATCTGAGCGGCAACGCTGCCGGGGAAAAGGCGGTCGATCAGAGGACGGGTCGAGATCGGGTCCGGCGTGCCGGATGCGATGGTTTCACCTGCCCGCTGTTCAAGCGCTTCCCACGGCACGGGAATGCCCTGGTATGAGCCTTGCGACCGGAGTTCGGTAACGATCTCTGCCGTCTGGCCGTCGATCTGGTGGCCGTGGTCGAGTGCCGCCGCAACCTGGCGCACCTCGAAGCTGTCCATCATTTCGGACCATTCCCGCTCGGAGCGGGTTTCGAGATCCTTGCCAGCCTCGCGCCGTTCTTCATCCTCGGCAATGAGCGAGGCACGGTAGCGGGTTTCGTTCGACCGGTATTCGCGGTCGAATTCCTCCATCTGCCGGGTTTCATCTTCAGTCGGTTGTTCTTTGCCGACCAGTTCGGAAAGGGCCTGACGAATCTCGCTTTGACGCCTTTGGATTTTGGTTGAATCAAGCATTCGTTTCTCCTGTGCTCGATGGGTTTCGCTGCATATCGCGCAGCAGGTCGCGCCATTTTTGGCGCTCGGGGCTGAGTTCGGGATGCCCGCACTCAAGCCGCGTCTTCGTACCGTGGCACCGGCCACAGAGTGTTTGCAGATTGTCGAGATCAAAGGCCCGCTCGGGGTGGCTCCGCACCGGGTCCTTGTGGTCCACTTCCAGCCGGTAGCGGCTCCCACACTGGACGCATTTCCAGCCGTCCCGGCGCTTGGCCATCGTGCGCAGTGCAGGCCAGCGACGGTCCTTGTAGACCCATGATCCATGCCGCCTCACGCCCATGCCACGCGCCCCCCTTTGGGAACCGGGCGGCTCATCATGCGCGCGCCTTCAGCAACCGCCAGCATCGAAGCGCACGCCGCGTCGATCCGCGCCATGCTACGCCCCTTGGCGGGTTTCGCATTCCCTGCCGGGTCCACGATCACCACAGCCTCGCCCAGGGCATGGCGCAGAAGGTAGCTTTCCGCCGATTTCACTTTGCCGTCGAAGATGTGGCGGCGCAGCCGTTCAACGTCCTCGCTGCCGTCCTTGAATCCCATCCCGCGCCAGATCACCGCACCACGGTATCCGGCCCGGTCGATAGCCTCGCCAAGCTCCGCCTGCTTGAACCGGTCAGCGACAATGCACGCGATGTTCTCCGCCACAGCACGCCGCAAGACGCTCTCGATCCATTCCACGATTGGCACCGTCCGTTCGCCCATCACGGTCAGTTCACGCCGCTGCATCATCTGGCAGTACAGGTCGCCCACTGCGTCAGCCTGCCCGCGTGCATCGAGGCCGGGTTTGCTGGGGAAGGTGCCGTAGCATTCCAGCCGCTCGCTTTCCGGCCAGTAGTACGCAGCTGCCGACATTGACGCCGATCCGCCCAGGTCCAACCCGATCACGCAAGGGCCCTGCCGTTTCGGCGGCTCAGGGGTTTCGCATTTCAACCAATCGTCCAGGCTGATCAGGATATCGCGATTGTCCTCCTGGACGCGCTCATTGCGTGACAGTAGGCGGAACCGTGAAAGGGCCGATCCGCCACGTTCCAAGGCAAGTGCCGCGTCCGCTTTGAGGCGTTCAAGGCTTGGCCCGATACCATGCTTCGAGCCGGGGTTTGCCGCCATCAGGCTTTTCACGTCATCCGCGGGCAACCCGGGCTCGGGCCGGTGTTCCTGCCGGTATACGCCGGGTGCGTCCCGATCGAGCCACAGGCTGAACGGATGCTGATCGTTGCTTGCACTGGTCGAGATGATCAGCGCGCGACCGTCCCTCTTGGACAGGCCAGTGAGAAGTGCGGCCTCAAGCTCGTCGCCCTGCGCCACGGGCCAGTGTCCACGCTCATCGAGGATTGCCAGTGTAGGCGAAGACCCGAGCGCCGATTTACCATCGGCTGAGATAGCCTTGAGAAGGTGCGGGCCGTTGTCGTCGTCATACTGGATTTCAAATCTTGGCTGACGACGAATAGTGATGCGCTTTTGCACGTCCTCCGGCAGGGTCCGCGAAAGGCTTGCCACGTAGTGCCAGCAGATCTGCGCCTGCTGCTGGGTCTTTGCCGCGATCAGGATTTCGCGCTCGGCCTCGTTGGACCATTCGCCCAAAAGTTCGCCCAGGCCAAGAACGCCCGACAGGGTGGATTTCCCGTTGCCGCGCCCGACGCTCAGAACGCCCACATTGGTATCAGTCGCAAAAGCACCGTCGATAAACCGTTTCTGGTACGGTGCCAGCTTGATCGGCTGGCCGGACAGGCGCCCGGTCGGGACGCTAAGCGATTGCGCAAAGCGCTTGATGCGGGTCGCGGCCTTCATCAACCCCTCCGTTTCGGATCACGCTGGATCCGCTCAACGCTGCCCGGCAGTGTCTGGCGGTCGTATCGGCTGATACCCTCGGTCATGACTTGAACAGCAACATCGCCGGAAATCTGCCGCACGTCCTGCACGATGCTGCCGTTCTCCACCCGGGCGACAACCTCGATGCGGCCTCCGACTTGGCCGCCGCCGCGTGTGTGGTCGATAACCGTCTCGTTAGGGTGGAGAATGGCTGGAAAGCCGCCTTTGCCATCTACACCGCCCATGCGTGCGCCTGACCCGGTGTAGCCGCCGCCATCGAACGACAAAAATCCGCCATCTCCGAATAGGCTGGGGAACGCGCCCCCAAGAAGGTCCTTGAAGCCGAACTTAATCAGTTGGTTCCCGAGATCGCGCAATATGTCACCGGCATCGGCCCCGCCTTCGATAATACTATCAAACAAACGGTCAAATGCGTCCTGCGCGGCCCCCGCCGCATCATCCAAGCCGCGCGTCGATTCCTCCGCACGACCAATCATTTCATCATATTCCTCTTGAGCCATGCCGTAGGCGCGGGCAGCTTCTTCTGCCGTGATAATGCCCGCCGCCTGCGCCGCGCTGATCGTGTCCTGCGCCTGGGCCAGGTCTAGCGAGGCCCGCGCAAGGGGATCGAGCGTTGCAATCAGACGCTTGTATGCCTCCGAGACTTGATTGATCTGCGAAACGCCGCCGGTCGATCCTCCGCTGCCGCCACGGCTGCCAGGCGATCCCGTGAACATACCAGCGTTTACGACCTGCCCACCGCTCGGGAAGGGGGTGCTCGGGTCTTGCGGTAGAAGCCCAGCAGGCCCTTGCGGCCCACCATTGCCACCGGGCATATTCTGCCCCATAGCCTCAACGACGCTCATGCCCTGAATTGCTACCGCCCGGTTGTAGGCTATGCCAAGCGCATCGGCCAAACGTGCCGCCGCCGCTGCGCCCGCGTCGATGCCGGATGCCAGATCGAGGCCAGCAAGGCGCATCCCGTCAATCGTGGCCGCGCTGATGCCATCTCGCAGAAGGCCAGCCATAGCCTCGGCTTCGGCTGCGTGTTCGGCTGTGAATTGCATCTGCTGACCGAGTAAGCGCTCCTGATTCGCGGTCTCTGCCACGATGGTCGACAGGCGCTCTTGCTCTGCGACCTGTTCCCGGAATGTCTTCAGTTCCTCTTGCGCCGCAGCCAGGGCCTCTTGTGCAGGTCCAATCTTGTTATTCAGAAGGCCCTGCTGCCCCGCCCGCGAATTGGCGATCTCGTTCTCGACACGCAGAAGCTCCCGGCGCTTTTGCGTCACGTTGTCCGCAAGTGTGAGTTCATCTTCGGAAATGCCGAGCGACAGGGCGCGGATTTCACTGGTCAGCGCGGCTGCCGTTTCCCGCACCTCCTTCAGTCTCTCCGCAGCCTCGCCCGCACTGTCAGCGATATTGACGAAGCTGGCCGCCAGCGGCACGCCGACCGCGACCACCGCGCCCAGCACCGCGCCAAGGGCACCAAACCCGCCAAGAAGCTGGGGAAGCTGCTGACCGAGGGCGATGCTGGCAGAGGTTCCCGCCCCGACCTGTGTTGCGAAATCCCCGACTTGAAAGGCCGTGTTCTGGATCTGCCCACGAGCGCCCTGCATACGGGCACCCATGCCGCGAACGGCTCCGCCCAAGCGATCTGTTGACCGCGCGCCACGGCTGGCCATTCGGTCGACCGCGCTTTCCACGCGACGGGCCTCGACCTTCAGACCCTTGAGCGATCTTTCGGCGCGTGCTGACCCGCTTTCCATCTGCGTCGGGTCGATGCGTAGTTGCAGTGTAGCCATCAGTCAGTGTCCTTGTGTGTGAAAGAAGCAGCCCGCTCCGCGGCAGACGGTTCTCCCAGAATTCGGGGCATTGGGACCATTCTCGCTAGCCGCTGTCGCAAGTTGCGACACGGGATCGACGCGCACCGGCAACTTGCCGGAGGGATGGTGACCGACAACTTGTCGAACACGGTGGCAACCGTTGCCACACCGATGCTCAGGACCAAGTGCCACCACGACCCCGACCACCGCCCCTCTTGGTGATTAAGGATGTCCCCAAAACTGGTACAGGCCGTGGGCTCTACAGGGGCATTTCGTCCCCAAAACTGGCACAGGCCGTGCCCATAACTGGTACAGGCCCCCATCATCTTGTCCCCATAATGGGTACAACCCTGTCCCCATAATGGGGTTGGGGTTCTGCATTTGCGTTGCGTCCGCTCGGGTTGTTCGCAGGGGCTTTCTTGATGGGGAAGTCGTGACCTTCCGACCAGTCCTTGAACAGGCGTCGACCACTGACCTCACCAGGCAAGGCGATCTCTGTCACCTCGAATGCAGGTGCCTTGGCCTGGCCATCAGTGCCAAGACTGGCGCCCTCCCGCTGCACAATGAAGCCTTTGGCCTGTAGGTCATGGAATGCGCGTGCTGCGGTCTTTGGGTTCACCCCGAGGCATTCGGCAGCTTGCCGAACAGACAGTCGAAGCTTGCCGTTATTATTCGCCTTTGGGCCGCGCCACTCAAACTTGATCCACGGATAGAGCGCTTGCGCAGTCGTAGACAGTGCACGCCACGCGTCCGTCTGCATGACCGGGCGCACCATCTTGGTCCAGTGCTCGACCTTACCCTCGTTGCGCTTGTCTCTGCCCATCACGCAACCCCATCTGCTAACGGTTTGCAGATAGCTGCGTCCACTCTGCCAAGTTGGCGGAGCGGAATGGCGCGTGGTCTTCCAAGTTGGAATTGAGGACCTACCCCTATGCGCTTTGCCAACTTGGCAGAGCGTGATGGGGTCTTACTGCACCAACTTGGTACAGCGGCGCAGCTGCGAAATGAGTTCGCCAATCGCCCAAATTCGGCAATGGAATCAAGGCCCGATTTCTGCCGGTTCGCCGTCGCAAGTCTCTGACTTACGTAAGATGTTTCACTTCTCGCGGGATCGCCACTTAGACCAAATGTCAGTGAATGGGCAAAACGCGCTCGATACTGCGCGCACCCTCATCCGGTTTGCCGCACAGTGGATGGAACTCATGAAGTTCCGGGCACACGCCTCGGCTCCGACTTTGTCGCCAAGCATGTCACACTACCACGATAAGCTCGATCCTGCGGCAACCGACCCGGCTCGAGTGGCCGCATGCAGGATAATGCGCAAGTGCGTTCTGCGTCAGGCCCATATTGAGGACCTTGATGCGGTAGCCTAACACGTCGGCTGTCGTCCCATGGATCCATATAGGCTTCGTTGGCGTACCACGTACAAAAGCGCCACTCTCTGGATAATCGGGCAACTTCTCATAACAGCGGTCAAGTCCCTCTAAACCATACAAGGCAATCGGGGCCGCAACATGGGGCCCGATACGCATTTCAAAGGCACAGGCCATCATAAGCTGTGCACCTAAATCTGATCACCTTTCAGCGTTTCTGGTTTCGGCAAAAATGCCTCTCAATCAGTGTCTGCTTCGTCCTGACAAAGCGTTTTGAGTTCTGAAGGGCGGAAAGAGGTCGTTCGCTGGGGACATTTCGAATGACCGCTTTTTGCTCTGAACGACGATTCGAGCCATGACCAAGCATTCAACCCCTTGTGTTTCCCGAAATGCTATAAGATAACATTGTTATGTTATATAGTATCATTCTAGATATTACTCCAGAAACGAGTTGGTCGATTGGCGCTGGCCGGGTCGCCGGAGCGCGGGTTTCGCCGCCTGGGTCTGTCCGGGTGCCAGCACAGCATTCCCAACCGACCAGCGATTCCAATCCCAAACAGGAGCCTACATGAACGCAGATCCACACCCCCGCCTCCCCGTCACCGTGCTTTCCGGCTTTCTTGGCGCCGGGAAGACGACGCTCCTGAACCGCGTCCTCAACAATCGCGAGGGCCGACGTGTTGCGGTCATCGTCAACGACATGTCCGAGGTGAACATCGACGCCGACCTTGTGCGCGAAGGCGGCGCCAACCTCAGCCACACCGACGAGACGCTGGTCGAGATGTCCAACGGTTGCATCTGCTGCACTCTGCGCGACGACCTTCTGGACGAGGTTCGCAGGCTCGCCGGCGAAGGACGCTTCGACTATCTGCTGATCGAATCGACCGGCATTTCAGAGCCGCTGCCCGTGGCCGCGACCTTTGACTTCCGCGACGAGGCGGGCGAAAGCCTGTCGGACGTCTCGCGCCTCGATACGATGGTCACGGTGGTCGACGCGGTAAACCTGCTGAACGACTATTCCAGCCACGATTTCCTCAGCGACCGTGGCGAGACGATGGGCGAGGAGGACGGGCGCACGCTGGTCCACCTGCTGACCGACCAGATCGAGTTCGCCGATGTCGTGGTGCTCAACAAAGTCTCCGACGCAGGGCCCGAGCGCACCGATGCAGCACGCAAGATCATCCGCAGCCTGAACGCCGACGCCCGGATCATCGAGACCGATCATTCCGACGTTGCCGCGGACGCCATCCTCGACACCGGACTTTTCGATTTCGAGAAAGCGCACGAGCACCCGATGTGGGCCAAGGAGCTTTACGGCTTTGCCGACCACGTGCCGGAGACCGAGGAATACGGCGTCGCCTCCTTCGTCTATCGCGCGCGGCAGCCCTTCCACCCCGAAAAGGTTCTTGAAATCCTCAATGGCAACTTGCCCGGCGTGATTCGGGCCAAGGGGCATTTCTGGATCGCCACCCGGCCCGACTGGGTGGCGGAGTTCTCACTCGCCGGGGCGCTGTCATCGGTCACGCCGCTGGGCCAATGGTGGGCCACGGTCCCGAAGGAGCGGCACCCCGATCACGCCGGCGCGCAGGAGTACCTGCGGGCGCACTGGCAAGCGCCATGGGGCGACCGCCGGCAGGAAATCGTGTTCATCGGCGCAGGTATCGACTGGCCCGCGCTGAAGGCACGGCTGGATTCGGCACTGGTGCCCGCGAACGTGGCACCGGGGCCGGACAGCCTGCCCGATCTGCCTGATCCGTTCCCCGCGTGGCGGAGGGCGTCATGACCCTGCATCCGATTGTTCCAAAAGGCGCCGGGTCGGGCGTGCTGAGCGTCAACGGCCCCGAGGACATGGGCGCGATCAGGCTGCCGGGTGTCGGTGGCGTGATCTGCCAGCGCAGGCTTCCCGAAACCGTGCTGCATTGGCTGGAGACCCTTCCCGCCGAAATGCTTCCCGCAGCCCGCGTCCTCGTGCGACCGGGCGAAATTGCCTCGGCCGTCACTCTGGCCTGCGACGAGACGGGACTGCCCGACGCGCCCGAGCGCCGGATCCTTATCGACGATATCGCGGCGTTGGCGGCCACCTTTGGTGAGATGACTCGTGCCAAGTGGCTGAGGCTGCGGCTGGACGTGGTGACGACCAATGCCTGCCGCCGGTTCCACATCGACAGGGTCACGGCCCGGCTGGTCTGCACCTATCGCGGCACCGGCACGCAATACGGTGTGGCGCGCAACGATGTGCCGGCCACCATCCATACGGTGCCGACCGGATCGCCCTTCGTCATGCGCGGCACGCTCTGGCCGGCGCAACCCGATCCGCATCTAATGCACCGATCTCCGCCGATAGAGGGCACCGGCGAAACCCGCCTGATGCTGGCGCTGGACCCGGTCACCGATCCGGACGCCGAGTCATGAGCCGCAACATCGCCACAAGCCTGCGCCGTCGCCGTCGCAGCGACCCGATGCGCGATTTCGACGCTTTGCCGCCGCCGCTGCGCAACTGGATGAGACAAGCGGCGCTGGCGTGGTCGCCCGCCTCATGCCGCCGCATCTGGCAAAAGGCGCGGGCCGAGGGCGCGCCGCCCGACGCCATCCTGGCCCGGCTCGACCGGGCCGAGCGGATCACGCTTGCCCGCGACAGGCTGACCTGCCCGGTCAGCACCATAGAAACGCCACAAGGCCACGAGGACCGAGATACATGAAACGCCCGGTATTTCCGGCCCCGCTGGCGCGTGGCACGCTTGATGTCGACGCGAAGATCGATATCCGCTCGCTGAAATCTTCGAAAAACCACGCGGATTTGTACGGCGATACCGCTTTGATGACGTTGCAACGACGCGCATCTGACTTCATCAATGAAACCTGAAAGGTCCTGTCATGAAACCGATCTACCTGGCCTTGGCCGCCACCACCGCCCTCGCCGCGCCCGCACTGGCGCAGGATACGCGCGAATTGGACGCGCATGTGCACGGCGTCTCGACCGTCGAAATCGCGGTCGAACACGGTGCGATCGAGATCAACATCCTGTCGCCGGGCATGGACATCGTCGGCTTCGAGCACGAGGCGAGTTCTGCCGAGGACAAGGAGGCGATAGCAACTGCGATCCGGCAATTCCTGACACCGGAAGAGATCGTGACGCTGCCCGAGGACGCGGGATGTCGCCTGACCGAGGTTCTGGCCCACTTGCACACCGGTGATCATGATGACGAGCACATGCACGAGGGGGATGACCACGCGCATGATGACGACCACGCCGAAGGCGAAGGGCATGATCACGACCACGAAGAGCACGCAGACGAAGCGCGGCACAGCGCGTTCCACGTGACCTACGGCTTTGCCTGCGACGACGAGGACGCGCTGACCAGCGTGGGCTTCCCGTTCTTCGAGCGGTTCGCCAATGCCGAGGAAATCGAGGTGCAATACGTGACCGAGACCGGCGCGGGCACGGCGGAACTGACGCCCGGTGCCGCCGAAGTCTCGTTCGAGTAGCGATGGCGGACCCGGCCCTGACCCTGCAAGACGTTCGTTTCCGCTGGCCGGGGCGGGCGTCCTTCGGGGTGTCGGTGCCGGAGTTCCGGCTGGACCGCGGGGAAAGCGTTCTTCTGCTGGGCGAAAGCGGATCGGGGAAGTCCACGCTCTTGTCGCTGGTCTGCGGGATCGTGACTGCCGATGCAGGCCGGGTGGATCTGGCCGGCACCGACCTTGCCAGCCTGCGGGCCGGCGCGCGCGACAGGTTCCGGGCCGAGCGGGTCGGCATCATTTTCCAGCAGTTCAACCTGCTGCCCTATGCCAGCGTGTCGGACAATATCCTGTTGCCTTTGAAGTTCGCGCCGGAGCGGCGCAAGCGATCCGAGGCAGGCGATGCGGCAAAGCTTTGCGCGGCGCTTGGTCTGTCTTCGGATATTGTCGAGGCCAAGGCGGGTCGCCTTTCCGTCGGTCAGCAACAGCGGGTCGCCGTGGCCCGCGCCCTGATCGGCCAGCCGCCCCTGATCGTCGCGGACGAGCCGACCTCGGCGCTGGATGCGGCGACACAGGATGCGTTTCTGGGCCTTTTGTTCGATCAGATCGCGGCGGCCGGATCGTCGCTGTTGATGGTCAGCCATGACGAACGGCTGGGCGCGCGGTTCGACCGCGTGGTGCACCTCGCTGACATCGCCTCTGTCGAAAGGCCGGCCGCATGATCCTGCGCCTTGCTTTCGGCTCCCTCATGGCGCGTGCCCTGACCGTCAGCATGACAGTGCTGGCCATCACCCTGTCGGTCGCGCTGTTCCTTGGCGTCGAGAAGGTGCGCACGGGTGCCAAGGCCAGTTTCGCCGACACGATCTCGGACACTGACCTGATCGTCGGGGCGCGCTCGGGCTCGGTTCAGCTGTTGCTGTATTCGGTGTTCCGGATCGGCAACGCCACCAACAACGTGACCTGGGAAAGCTACGAGGATATTGCAAACCGGCCCGAGGTGGACTGGATCGTGCCCATATCGCTTGGTGACAGCCACCGCCAGTTCCGGGTGATGGGCACCACGCAGGCGTTTTTCGAGCACTACAAGTATCGCGGTGGCCGGTCTTTGGAGATCGGCAATGGCCACGGTTTGGACGATCTTTACGACGCGGTCATCGGTGCCGAGGTCGCGGCAACTTTGGACTATGCGGTGGGCGACCCGATCGTCGTGTCACACGGGCTCGCGTCCTTTACCCATCACGATGATCAGCCCTTTCGCGTGGCCGGCATCATTTACCGCACCGGCACCCCGGTGGACCGCACCGTCATCGTCAGCCTGGAGGCCATCGAGGCGATCCATGTCGACTGGCAATCCGGTGCACAAATTCCCGGCCAAAGCACACCGGTCGAGCAGATACGTCAGATGGACCTGTCGCCGTCGGCGGTCACGGCCGCGCTGGTCGGGGTCAAGTCGCGGCTGCAGATCTTCGGCCTGCAACGCTGGATCAACACCTACCCCGAAGAGCCGCTGCTGGCGGTCCTGCCCGGTGTCGCGTTGCAAGAACTGTGGCAGATCGTCGGAGTGGCCGAGACCGCGCTGATCGGCGTGTCGGCGATGGTGGTGGTGACGGCCCTCTTGGGGATGATGGCAATGATCTTCTCCTCGCTCAACGAACGCCGTCGGGAAATGGCGATCTGGCGGGCCATGGGCGCGCGCCCGTCTACCATCCTCGGCCTGCTCGTGTTGGAAGCGGCGCTGATGGCCGCCCTGGGCGCACTGCTGGGCCTGGCACTGCTTTACGCCGGGCTGGCGCTGGCGCAGCCGGTGGTGGACAGCGCCTTTGGCCTCTGGCTGCCGATCGCGCCGCCGACCGGGCGGGAGCTGGCCACTCTCGCAGGTGTGATTGTCGCGGCGGCGCTTGTCAGCCTGTTTCCGGCCCTCAGGGCCTACCGCCTGTCGCTGTCTGATGGCATGATGGTCCGGATATGAGACACGCGCATCCCTCTCGCCGGGCCGTCCTGGCCATGCTCTCGGCAACCCTGCTTCCGGGCCGGGCCATGGCCAGCCAGTACCGTGTGATTGAATGGCCGGACCTGATCCCCAAGGGCGTGCCCTATGGCGAGATCATCGGCCCCGGCAAGATCGACGAGGCCAATGACACCTGGGTGCCTGAATACGACCGCAACGCGTGGCGGATGAACACCCGTCTGAACGGCAAGGCGGTCAAGCTGCCCGGCTACATCATCCCGTTCGACGTCACTGCGCAAGGCGTGACCAGTTTCATGCTCGTGCCTTACGTGGGCGCCTGCATCCACACGCCCCCGCCGCCGCCCAACCAGCTGGTTTTTGTCACCACCAAGACTCCTTGGCCCAGCGACTCCTTGTGGGATCCGGTCTGGGTTTCGGGGCGTCTGTCGGCGAAGTCCATGAAAACGCAGATCGCGGATGTCGGATACCAGATGACCGCCGAACAGATCGAGATCTACGAATGGCAGTGAAAGGCCCGACTCGTCGTGCCCTGCTTCTGTCCCTCGCCGCATCGGGGATTGCCGGACAGGCGCTGGCCGACACGGTGATCGCGTTGGAATGGCGCGACCTTCTGCCCGAGAATGACACGTCTCTGCCCGGCAACCTGCAAGGCATCCTGCCGCACGACGAAAGCAGCATGGCCGCACGCCAGCCGCCATCGACGGGCATCCGCACCGACTGGACCGGCAAGAACGTTCAACTTTCAGGCTTTATCGTGCCGCTCGACCACGACGGTACCGGCGTCACCGCGTTCATATTGGTGCCGTATGTCGGCGCCTGCATCCACGTGCCTCCGCCCCCAGCGAACCAGCTTGTCTTCGTGACCTCCGGCACACCTTATGAAAGCTCCGGCATGTTCGAGCCCGTGACGGTCACCGGCATGCTCGGCACGGCGTCGCGATCCACCCAACTGGCCGAGATCGGCTATGCCCTTTCGGCGGACGATATCCGTAGCTTCAGGCGTTAGGTGAGCCTGTAGAACAAACAGACGGCACGAGGTGTTCGTCCCAACCGCCCAAACGCCGAAGTCCGTCGCATCAAAGCTAAAGAACCACACTTCGGTACCGGCACTGTTAGATCGACCACTTCAGTTGTTCACTTAGCTATTGCACTTCCGCGTTCACGTTGGCGCTTTTGCCAAACATCAAATATGTCACCGCCCGGTTTTCGATCAATCAATCAGGCGGTTACAAAGTCGATCAATCCTGCCCCTAACGTAGGTCTCCTGGCCTTAGAATGCCCCGGGCGAAAGCCTGCGCAATCACCTGACGGCGGAAGGCCATGGTCGGTTCAGCCATGCGCCATTGTACGAGGTCGTATTCAAAACCCAGTCCCAAGGGATGGAGCGGTGTGCCAGGCGGAACGCGGCCCTCGAACAATTGTCCACGGGCCATGTTCGGGGTGAACAAATCAGCCATTTCGCCGTAAAGGCCGTCGCTGGTGTCAGGTTCGGCAGGTGGGAGGTGCTGTCACCGGATGCCTGCCCAGTATTGGCTTAATTCGAAACGGATCGACCGCGGATAACACAAACCTCATGATAGACTTCTACCTTGGGATCGGCATCGATGCGCGCCTGGACCTCCCTGGCGCTTAAGCGGGTCCTGCCTTCGGGGTCGGCGTAGAACTCGCATGTGAATTCGCGTTCCAGACCGGTCTTCGCCAGTGCATTCTCCAAAGCGACAAAGAACGAAATATCCGTACCGGCGTGCTGCAAGACGATCTGAGAATGAAGTTTCTCGGGCTCATAGCCATTGGCCTCGAAAAGTTCGAACAACACGGAGCATCCGACCCGCGCCCCGAAATTCAAGATCACATCGGCCGTGGGCGCCGCCGCCTTGACGCGGCGCAAGAGCGCTTCGTTCAGACCAAGCCCGACGGAGTTGAAGGGAAAGGAATCGAACTCCCCCCAAGGATAATAATGCGCAATGTGATCTTCATCGCGCGTGTTGGCTCCGTCTGCCAGTTTTGCCTTCTGGGCCTTGCGAAATGCCTCGAGTCGCACATCGTCGGGAGTGCCCACTTGCGGCAGACAGCCGACGACAATATCGCTTTTCGCGATCTGCTCTTGGGCCTCCGGGCTGTCAATAAGGCTGACCGCACCGGGAACGGCATGGAACCGGTCCGCCTTTTTTGGCGCAAGATCCCGAACATTGCGCGCCGCGAGATCGGCAAGCCGGGGGTCCAGATCGCTGCCCGCCACGGAAATTGCGTCACAGATCTGAAGCATGAATGCGACATTGATCCCCGTTCCGATGCCCACCTCGTAGACCCGCTTGCCAGCCAACCCGGCCTTTTCGATTCCCCTTTGAAACGTTTCGGTCCAGGGGTCGGTCGGATCGAACGCGAACCCCGGAGCGTGCGGCGTCACGGCCGTTTCTCGAGTGGCGGAAACGCTATCGGGCGTTTTGAAGTCGGTCATTTGTTCTGTCCCTCGTATCGGCGGTATTCTTTTGGCTCTCGTGCAAGTGCAGTCAGTCGAGCAGCAACACTTCTTGCGCAGTACCGCGCATACAGTGATCCGACCGCATTGCAGCGGCATATCCTCCAGCATTGATCAACGCGACGACGTCCCCCGGCTCCGGTGCAGGCATGGCATGGTTCTCTGCCCATTTGTCCAAAGCCTCATTGACGTTGCCGACCACGGTGTAACGGACCATTGGCGCATTGCGCTGCGTGACCGGGACCGGTTCGCAAGGAAGGCCGTAAAAGGCGGGCTCCATAGCGAGGTTGAAACCTGCATCGAGACCCAGAAACTCCACCTCTCGGCGGCGTTCGGCATAGGTCACGCGTGTCAGAAGCACGCCCGCATCCTTGACCAGGTAGTCCCCCGGCTCTACCGCTACTGTGAGGCCGGTCCCGGCGAATGCGTCCGCGATCGTGGATGCCCACCTTTCGAGGTCAAGCGGCTTGTCGTCAGACTTGTGTGGCACCCCCAGGCCACCGCCAATGTTGACCTCTGTCACGTCGGGCAGTCTGGACAGAAACTCTCGGCTGGCCGCCAGCACCTCGGATAATTGCGACAACTCGCGGTCAAGGTATCCGGATCCGGCATGGAAATGCACGCGCGTGATACGGAGGTCGTGTTTGCGAGCGATGTCAATCGCCTCAGGCAGCCGGTCTATGTAGATGCCGAACTTGGTCGCCTCGACTCCGCTGTATTGCAGCATGTCATTGCCACCGTAGCCTATGCCCCGGTCCGGATTGATCCTGATCCCAATGTCGCGACCGGGACAGCGTTCTCCGAAGCTTTGCAGCGCCGAGAGCGAGTCCAGGTTGATGTTCAGGCGATCAAATCGTGAGATGGTTTCCAGATCGGACGGGGCCAAGGACGTGGCCGTGAAAGATATGTGTTCTTCCTCGAAACCGCAGGCCAAAGCATGAAGAAGCTCCGCCGGCGAACAGATATCTGCGCCGATCGCTCGTTGCGCGGCAAGGTAGGACAGCAATTGCGGTGTCCGGTTGGCTTTGATCGCGTAATAAAGCCTGTGCCGCACGCCGACCGCATCAAGCGCCTTTGTTAGTCGTTGGGCATTCTCCAGAACTCTCGGAGCTCGAATGACATAGGCAGGCGTTCCCACTTTCTCCGCGACCGTTTCCAGGTCAGAACGTCCCAGATGCAGGTGTCCCGTCCGGTAGCAAAGATCTTCGCGCGTCCACCAAGCAGTTGAAATTTCCGGCGGTTCGCCATCACCCTTTTCTTCCTTCTGGGTATCGGATTGCGGGACGGTCGCGGCTTCAGACATGCGCCGCAACGCCTCCGTTCCTGGTCTCACCCTGCACCACTTCAGGATTGCTTTCGGCACAATACAAAAGCTGCACATCGGTGCTTTCGCCAGTCAGGCTCGCGGAGACCCGCTCAGCATCGCAGCAGGATCCGTCTACCAGAACATCAATCGGCAACCCGCAATCTGCTCTGCCGATCATTGCCTGTTTGATCCGCAGAACGGTCAACGCGTTTGAGAGGCCTCGGCAATCGAGAAAAGTGGTCGGTTGGGGCATGGTCTGTCCTTTTTTGTTTATGAAAGAATGCGAACGAGTGTTGATGGTGAGGGAAACCTCATATCTTTCCGGCAGCCAGATCTTCGGCTGCGCGCGTCAGAGCGTTCTCCAGAATGGCGACGATCTCATCGATTTCGCTGCGCGAAATGACAAGCGGTGGCGACAGGATGCAGAGGTTCTCGTAGGGCCGCACAAGAAGCCCGGCTTCCTGGCAATAGGCATCGACGCGCGCAGCGAGCGCCATATTCTGCGCATTCGGACCCGCTTCTTCTCCGGTCCAGCATTCTACGCAAGCCATGAGGTGATCGCCGCGCACGGTGTAGACGATGGACGACGAAAGCAACTCTCGCAGCCGACTTATGAAGTAGGGACCGACATCCTGAACGTGGCCACAGATATCGTCGCGCTTCATGATTTTGATGTTCGTCAGTGCCGCAGCGCATGCGACCGGATGCCCGGAATAGGTGAAACCATTGGAGAACACGGGCTTATCTTCCGGGGCGGCATCAGAAACGGCTTCGGCGATCCGATCCGACACAAGCAGTGCACCAAGCGGCTGATATCCCGAGGTTATGCCTTTTGCCGTCACGATCATGTCCGGGATTATTCCAAACCGCGTCTCGGACGCGAAGAAATGGCCCAAGCGACCGAAACCGGTGACGACCTCGTCTGACACGTAAAGAATATCGTACTTGCGGCACAGATCGAAAGTGGCCTTCTGGTATCCGTCAGGCGGCGTCAGCACGCCGCCCGAGGCGAGGATCGGCTCAGCAACGAAGCAGGCCACGTTTTCCGGCCCGAGCCGCCGGATCTCGGCTTCCATCTCTTCCAGCAGTCCCTTCAGGCGACCTTCGGCACTTATTGAATCCCGGTCCGGGTCGTGACCGGGGCTGGACAGATGGTGTACAAATTCCGTTTCGTAGTGGAAATGCGTTCTGTCCGCCGCCTTGCCCGACAGCGACTGGGTCAGGTAGGTGCCGCCGTGATAGGCGTTGACGCGAGACAAGACATGCCGCTTCTCGGGCCTGCCCTGAGCTGAGAAATAGTAATGCGCGGTCCGCACAGCCGATTCCACGGCCGTGGATCCGCCGGTCGTGAAATGCACCCTGTTCAGGTCCCCGGGCGACAGCTCCGCCAAGGTCTCTGCCAGCATCGCGGCCGGTTCGCTCGATACGTCTCCAAAGGCGGTGTAATAGGCCATCTTTCGCGCCTGCTCGCCTATGGCATCTGCCAGTTCCTCGCAGCCATAGCCCACCGTCATGCACCACATGCCACCGATCGCATCAAGATAGCTCTTGCCTTCGGTATCGCGCACGCGCACGCCCTTGGCGGAATTCATGACAAGAGCCTGTTGCTTGCCGAGCGCCTGCAAATCCGCCCAGGGATGCAGCACGTGTCGGGCATCTTTCTCCGGCAAGTCCAGCTCGTTTCGCAGCTCCGCGGTCTCCAAGAGTGTGTCCATAGATCGTCTTGCTCCTTTGCCCTACACGGGTGAGACGGAAAACGAATAACGCGTTCCGACATGCTCCCCTCATAGGGGCAGGTGGATTTCTGTCTTTGGGGCGGCGACTATCCGACCCGAACACGTGCTCGGGCGTATCGCTCCTTTTTAGAACCCCGGTCTTTGTCTTTGGCGCGTCGACGGCGATCTTCCGTTTCGCCACGACCGCTCTTAGGTCAGCGCCGATCAAGTCTTCGTCGACGGTGCTGGGGTCAGGCTACCTGAGCGCTGCGCAGACTGCAGCAGAGCGCGGCGTAAAAACGTCTCAAACGGCAATTGATCGGACTTTGACCGATGCGTAAGCGCTTTGGAACGGTCAACGCCAAGTATTTAGGCAGATACTAAAGCAAGCAAGACGTCTCTCGCCCCATGAACCTGCCCCATCCTGGTGAAGGAGCGCCTGAGCTGACCAACAATGAAGTCGCTCGGGGCGAAGTCATCGGAGTTTCTGTAGCGGTCGCGCCCTCGGGCCAACGCGGTCCAGTGTGCAGCTCGCGAGGAGAATTGGTGCGCGAACGTGACAAGGCCGCGCGGAAACCGGACTATCTGTGCAGAGTCACGCTGATCGAGATGATGGCGGGAACGCTGGTTTCATGCGTCGAGGGCATTGCCCCATCGAAGGATCTCTTGAAGACCTGTCATGGCTCTTACTGAATATTCCATGCACCCAGGGTCAGTATTTGCGGCGGGCTTGTCCACGCCGACACCGCAAGGCGCCACAAGCCTTGTCATCCGAATCTTCGGCCTTTCGAGCCTTCGCTCAGTCGGCGGATGATGCAGCTGGCCACATGAGCCGCGTCTTCGCCCACGCTGAGGAACCGGCCAGAACCCCAAGTGTGCAACCAACCCAACCCGAGAAAATAGACGCCATCCAGGTCACAGACCCCGCGCTGATGGATGGGCCGACCGGTGTCATCCAAGCAGTCGACCTGCAACCAGCCATAATCCGGGCGGAACCCGATACACCACAGGATCGACGTGATGCCCTCCTCCGCGGCATCTATCCGGGTGATCTCTGTCTCCGGGCGCCAGACTTTTTCGAACGGCGGTTCTTCGGGTGCGTCGATCCCGGTCTCGTCGATATACGCGTCGATCATCTTGCGGATGCCGACATAGCTTTCGTCCGCATCATCGAGGTTCTTTTCCAGGTTGGAGGCAAACGTGATCGACGTGCCCTCCATGCCTGTCACAGACCCATAAAGCTGCAATCCATCCAACGCGAATTGGCGCAGGTCGATCTCGTGGCCGCCATCGCGGCCGGACATGTAATGGTTGGTCTTGGCCTCGGTCGCCCTTGGGTCGGGCTGCTGGTCGATAGTTCGCTCATAATAACCCATCTCATGCAGCCAGTCCGTGGCATCGCGCCCCCGGTACATGCGGGGGCTGCGCGGGGCCGGCCCCACGGCCAGCGCCACATCGCGCCCGGCGATGCGCAAATCCTCCATCAGTTGCACACCCGACTGACCGGTGCCAACCACAAGGCACTTGCCCTCGGGAATATTCTCGGGGCGCTGATAGTCGCGTGTATGCAATTGCGTGATGGATCGATCGAGATCAGCGGCAAAGGGTGGCGTTATCGGTCGATCATACCCGCCGGAGGCCACGATCACATGCTCGGCCAGCCAAAGCCCGTCGTCGGTGTCCACCTCGAACCGTCCCTCGTCGGTCTGTGCGACGCGGGTGACGGCGACGCCCTCTTGCAGCGGGGCGTCGAAGCTGTCGGCGAAGGCTTCGACATAGTCGACGATTTCGTCCTTGAGCATGAAGCCTTCCGGGTCGTCGCCCTTGTAGGGGAATCCCGGCAGACGACATTGCCAGTTGGGCGTGACAAGGCAGAAGCTGTCCCAGCGCTGGTTCTTCCAGGCGTGAAAGCGGGTGTTGCGCTCCAGCACGACGTGCTCGACGCCATCGCGACAAAGGTACCACGAGGCCGAAAGCCCCGCCTGGCCTGCACCGATGATGACCACCGGGATCTGTGTGCGAGATTGGGGGATAGGTCTTACGTTATCGACAGGCATGTGACGGTCTCCTCGGGGGAAAAATCGGCGGCGCGGGCCTTTATCGAGGCGGCCTGTGCGTCTGCCGACGAGCAGCGGAAGCCGAACTTGGCCTCGACGCGGCGCGCGGCGTGTTCGAGCCCGGTCTCACTGCGCTTCAGGAACTCGGACAGCGGATAGCTCTTTCCGGCTGTCAGATGCTCGTGGATCGTGGTGGACGGGGAATAACAGGTGTCTTCCCTGCCATCGGGCCAGCGGATGCGAAAAGTGACTTCAGGCATGAGCGGGCTCCTTTTCTGGTGCAAGGCCGAGATAGGGATCTACGGCGTGATCCCAGAGCGTCGCACGTTCGGTGTCATCGTGCAGAGTGACCTTGCTGCCTTCGGTGATGCGCCCGATGGCGGCGGCGGCGATGTCGCGCGCGCCGAACCGATCCAAGATTGTCGGCACATCGGCCGGCTTGGCCGCGAGCAAAAAGCCGAAGCTGGGAAATGTGGTCATCCAGCGCGACAGATCTGTGTCTGCGGGTCTGGGGATTGCGTTGATGTTGATCTCGATGCCCACGCCCGAACATTCGGCCAGCATCACGGACGTGCCGGCGATGCCGCCCTGGCTGATGTCCTTTCCAGCGCGCACCAGACCGGCCTCGGCGAGGTCAGGCAGCAGGGTCAGATCGCCGCGCAGCCGCTCTGGCTCGACGCCTAGGAACGCCGGGAAGTTGTCACTCTCTCCCGCGTATGCGCCGCGCAGGTCGATGGCCGCGATCAGCAGGTCTCCGGGTTCAGCATCAAAGCTGGTGATCAGAGCCTTGGCGTGGCCGAACATGCTGGCGGCAAGCTGGGGCCGGTCGGTGCGCAGGTTGGAATGTCCGCCGACGATCGAAATGCCATAGGCGGCGCTTGCCTCGGCCATGCCTTTCAGAATCTCGGCGGCGGCCTCGGCATCAGGCGCCCAAAGCGCATTGGTCAGCGCCGTAGCGCGTCCGCCCATGGCGGCGATATCCGAGGCATTGACCATGACCGCGCACCAGCCCGCGAACCACGGCGCGTCGGCCACGAACTCGTTCATGAAACCTTCGGTCGCCAAAAGCTGCCAGCCGTCGCCAGCGCGCAGGGCGGCAGCGTCGTCGCCGGGGCGTCCGGGGCTCTCCTGCCCGAGGCCGAGCGCGCGGCAGACCATTTCGATATCGCGCTTGCCCGTCACGTGCGGATGCGCGGCCAGCGTGGCGGTGAGGGTCGCCAGATCCGTCACGCCGCCCGCCGTTTCGTAAGCGCCATCCAGCCGCGGGCCGGGTCCTCGATCGGCGGATAGGCGGCCAGATCCGCGCGCATCTTCATATGCGGGTGGCCATGCAGGTCTCGTTCACCGAGTGAGGTCCAGTTAAGCTTCTCAAATAACGGCACGTTCTGCATCTGCACATAGGCAAGGAAGAGCTTGCACCCGCGCCCATGCGCCGTGCCGACCGCCAACCGGATAAGTTCCGCGCCCAAGCGCCCGACCCGGCGATAGCCCGGCGCCACGGCAAGGCGCGAGCCCCACCAGACCCGGGGATCGGTCTCGTGAATGCGAACCGTGCCCACGACTTCGTCCGCCTCGGACGCCATGGTCGAGATCGCCACCAGCGGCAAGGCGACCTTGTCGACCTCGTCGCGGTCGTGGTCCGGGAAAATGCCCTGCTCGGTCACGAAGGTGCGATGCCGCAGCGACGCCGCACCGCCGATCTCCCACGGCAACGTGGCCTGACGGATCAGGAATTCCGGTGTGACAAAGACCTCGGGCTTTTCGATGATCATGCCGGAACCCTCTCGCGCGGTGCAAACTTTTCGAAGGCCGACAGGGCCGAGCACGCGCCGCAGCGTCCGCAGCCGGCCTTGATATCCTCCGCCCGCATCCCGTTCTCGTGGATCATCCGGGCCAGCGGCGGCAGGACGCTGTGCATGAACTCGGCCGTGGGCGACGGATGACTTTCAAGCGGCGTGCCCGAAACCGGCACGAAGGGCACCACGAACGGGTAGACCCCCATTGCCGTCAGACGCTCGGACATGTCCAAAATGGCCTCGCTCGTATCGCCCAGACCCGCCAGGATATAGGTCGAAACCTGCCCCCAGCCGAACACCTCCACAGCGGCTTCGAAACTGTCGAAATACTTCTCCAGCGGCACCTGCGCCTTGCCCGGCATGATCTCCGCGCGCAGCTCTGGCGTGACGACCTCCAGATGCATGCCCAGGCTGTCGATGCCCGCATCCTTCATCCGGCGGTGCCAGGCATCGTCGTCTGGCGGCTCGCATTGCCCTTGCAGCGGCAGGTCCACGGCGGCGCGGATGGCCTCTGCGCTCTCGGCCAGAACCTTGGCGCCACGATCCTTGCCCGCCGGCGTGCCGGTTGTCATGACCATGTGCCTGACACCGTCCAGCCGGACGGCGGCGGCTGCCACCTCGGCCAGTTGCGCCGGCGTCTTGTGCGCGACGGTGCGCCCGGCGGCGAGGCTTTGGCCGATGGCGCAGAACTTGCAGGTCTTCTTGCGGCTTTCATAGCGGATGCAGGTCTGCAGCACGGTCGTGGCCAGCACATCCTTGGAATGCAGCTGCGCGATGTGACCGTAGGGAATGCCGTCGGCCGTCTCCAGATCGAGGAAACTGGCCCGCTTGGGAAAGCTGACCTCGGCAAAGAACGCACCGTCCTTGGTGACCCTGGCCTGTCCATCGGCGTCGGGCGCATCGACCACATAGGGGCTATCGAAAGCGGAGTGCGTATGGACCGGGATCATGACGGTCATCCCGTCGATGGTGACCGCCTTGTGATCGGTCGGACCCGCCCCGCCACGGCGGCTGTCGGCGCCGGCATGCGGGTCGACCATCCGCATGCCGCGGGTCTGAAGATCGGTGATCAGGGAACCTGTCTGTGCCATGGGGTCAATCCTCCAGCGGTATGGGCTCAAATGGCGTTTCGGGCGCGGCCAGATGGCGTGTGGCGACCGGCGTCGGGTCGTGGCGCAGTGACAAAAGCTCGGGCCGGGCATAGTGCCCGACGCTGTCCATCATGCGTTTGCGTTTGGTCACGAGCGCCATGTCGAGATCGGCATATAGGATGCCTTCCCCCTCGGTCAGGGGCGGCACCGCGTGGCGGCCTTCGGGCGTGATGATGCAGGTCATGCATCCACCGCGCAGGCCCTTTTGCAGGGCTTCATCGGGCGTGACGGACGCGATCTGCTCCTCGGTCAGCCAGCCGGTGGCATTCACCACGAAACAGCCGGATTCCAGCGCGTGATGCCGCATCGTGACCTCGATCTGATCGGCGAAGATATCGCCGACAAGGCTGCCGGGGAACTGGGCGACATGGATGTCCTCGTGCTGGGTCATCAGTGCGTAGCGGGCGAGCGGATTGTAGTGTTCCCAACAGGCGAGCGCGCCGATGCGGCCCGCGCGCGTCTCCACGACCTGAAGACCAGAGCCGTCGCCCTGCCCCCAGACCATGCGCTCATGATAGGTCGGCGTGATCTTGCGCCGCTTGAGCACAAGGGTGCCGTTGGCGTCGAAGATCAGCTGCGCATTGTACAGCGAGCCGTGGTCGCGCTCGTTTATGCCCAGCACCACGACGACGCCATGATGCGCACAGCGTTCGGCCACGCGGCGCGTGTCATCCGAGGGCACCGCGACGGCCTGCTCATAGAGATGCAGGTGCGGTTTGCCCTGCTGCACCGGCGGCAGGACAAAGGAAAAGTAGGGATAGAACGGCACAAAGGTTTCTGGAAACACCACCAGATCGGCCCCGTGTCCGGCGGCTTCATCAATGGCGTCCAGCACGCGCGCCAGTGTCTTTTCCCGGCTGGTCAGGTCAGGGGCGATCTGGACGGCGGCGGCTTTGACGTGGCGGGGCATGACGGCTCCGATACTCTTGTGAATTGCGCCGGGACCAGCGTCGGCCCCGGCTGACGGCGTTCACACCGTCCAGGTGTCGACGATCACGGCATTGTCGCGGACATGGAGCAGCTTCAGGTCCAGCACGTCCTGCGGTGCGATCGGGATGATTCCCTCCAGCAGCGACGGCTCGCCGTGGCCGTAAAGCGCCTGAAGCGCGAAGCGGCAGGCATAGACCTTGCCGCCCTCGCCCATGAACTTCTTGAGGTTGTCGGCGAAATTCTGATGCCCGGGAAAGGCCGCGTCCCCAAGGGTGGGAAAGCCGCGCTGGATGCCCAAGGTCACGCCGGGCCCATAAAGCAGGATCGACGTCTCGAAGCCTTTCCGGTTGAGCCGGGTGGCGTTGAGGATGTTGACCAGACCGATCGAACCCTCGAAGGCGACGGTATGAAAGGTGACCAGCGCCTTCTGGCCTTCCTCCGCCTGAACATCCTCGAAAACCTTGTCTTCATAGTCGACGAAGAAATCTCCGTCCTTGTGCTTGTCCATTGTGACTGCGGGCATGCGTATCCTCCGATTGGCCGTTTGCCGGTTGCGTTGAATGCCCTCAACCTGCCCAGCGAAACAGAATGCAATCAATAGGAAATACAATTTTCCATACAATAAAGCTCACAATGGCCCTACTGGCAGCGCAATACGTTGAGTTCTGAGGCGCAGATGCTCAATTAAAAAGCTACTTCCGCACACCTACAATTCGCGGCGCATTTTTTTCCATACAAAGGGCTTCAATTCACAACGAATCAATGTATGGATATTGTATGCAATCTTGGACCCCGACATTACGCCCTGACGGCGCCGCCCGGTATATTCAGCTTGCCGATGCCATAGCGGAGGGCGTTGCGAACGGCACGCTCAGCCTGGGCGACCGGTTGCCGCCGCAGCGGCGGCTGGCGGATCGGCTTGGCATCGACTTTACCACCGTGTCCCGTGGCTATGCCGAGGCGCGCAGACGGGGCCTGATCAACAGCCATGTCGGACGCGGCACCTTTGTCGCCCGCGCCCCGGCAGAGGCCGAGCGGCCGGAGTTGCGGAGACAGTCCGACGCGGACCTGACCATGAACCTGCCGCCCGAACCTCAGGACGCCGACTTGCTCGAGCGGATGCAGGAGGGCTTGCAGACGGTCTCGGCAAACCTGATCGACCTGCTGCGCTATCAGTCCGCAACCGGCGGACAGGTCGACAAGGATGCCGCCTCGACGTGGTTGTCTCTGCGCGGGCTGGTGCCGTCGCTGGATCGGATCGCCGTCACACCGGGTGCGCATCCGACGATGCTGGCGATTCTGATGAGCATCGCGCGCCCCGGCGATACGGTCCTGTGCGAGGATGTTACCTATCCGGGCCTGCGCAGCATCGCCGGACGACTTGGCCTGCGCCTCGTCGGCCTGCCCGGAGACGCGGAGGGGATCGACACTGACGCGCTCGATGCCGCGATCAGGCAGCACGCTCCAAAGGCGCTCTATCTGAATCCGACCTTGCAGAATCCGACAACGCGGACGATTTCCCTGGCCCGCCGCGAACGGATTGCCGAAGTCATAACCTCCTGCAAGCTGCCCCTGATAGAGGATGACGCCTATGGCTTTATCCCGCCCAACCCGCCAGCGCCGCTGGCGAGTTTCGCGCCCGATCTGGTCTGGCATATCGGCGGTTTGGCGAAATGCATCGGCGCCGGGCTGCGGTTGGCCTATACGGTCGCGCCCAACAGTCACGCGTCGCGCGAACTGGCCCATAACTTGAAGCTCATCTCGGTAATGCCCTCGCCCCTCATGATGGCGCTGGCGACACGGTGGATCACCGACGGCACCGCCGACCGGATACGACGTTTCATCCGGGAAGAAACCGTGGCCCGTCAGGCCATCGCGGCGCAGGTTCTTTCAGCCTCGAATTACGAGTCCCTTCCACACGCGTTCAATATCTGGCTACGCTTGCCCACGGGCCTCGGTCGCGCCGAGGTGATAGGACGCATGGCCGGGACCGGCCTTGGAATAATGCCGTCGGATGCTTTTACAGTGTCAGGCGAGCCGTCCGAGAGCCTTCGCGTGTGCCTTGGCGGCCAAATATCACGCAAAGAGTTGAGAGACACTTTGGGCCTCCTTGCATATATAACGTCCAGCCAGTTTTGATCTACGGTCGCCTTCCGCGACATTCTGGGCCGTACACCCAATCGCATAGGTCCCACACATGCGTATCTCGGTTCGCCCAAAACGCGCACGTGCGGCGCATGTCTTAAGGTGCCAGCCAATGCGGCTCAGCGCCACACACGTGCGCACGGCCGCTTCGGGCCCTTCGCGACGGTCCGACAGTCAGGACGGGAAGCGAACCTACGCCACGAGTGCGCGGAATGATCGACAGACCGAATGAACCGGACATTCATCCGCAAACTTTGGGGTCTACGCGGAGATGTGGAACCAAATATCGAACGTATTTCTTCGTAATGCCAAGTCTTTGGACGACTACCGCCATGTTTTCATCACAATGTCCGCTCAACTTCGGCGGGTCTGTCCGAGTGTTTTGAGTTTCTTCAAAGTCTTCGAAAGCCCCGGGAAAGTCCTGACGTGCAAAGCAACGCGACCAATCTGAGTCACTGCGAATCCGACGATCTTTCGCCGGGTCAGACCTTGCTTCACGGCCAATACAAGATAGAGCGGCACCTGATCGGCGGCGGATTCGGAATGACTTATCTTGCCCGCGACAGCCTCGATCGGGTGGTCGTGGTCAAGGAGTGTTTTCCCAGCACGATCTGTCGCCGTGTGAACGGCGAGGTGCGGCCTCACAAGCCCGAGTTTCAGCAACAGTTCCAGAAGGTCATTCGCAGCTTCCTGCGTGAGGCACTGCGCATGGCCAAGTTCGAACATCCCAATATCGTGAAGATTCATCAGGTCTTCCAGGAGAACAACACCGCCTACATCGCGATGGATTTCGTCGACGGCATGGACCTTCTGACGATGCTCGAGATCGAGCCCGAACGCATGACCGACGAGCTTATCGAGAGCCTTCTTCGCGAAACGCTCAGTGCGCTGGAATACCTGCATGGGACGGGTATGCTGCATCGCGACATATCACCGGACAATCTGTTGGTCGACACGAGCAACAAGTTGACCATGATTGATTTCGGCGCCGCAAGCGAAGAGAAAGCACGACAAACCCGGGCCCTGTCACACATGATGGCCGTGAAGGACGGGTACTCGCCGCACGAGTTCTATTACACGGACGGAGACCAGAAACCGTCAAGCGACATCTACTCTGTCGGCGCCACATTCTATCACCTGATCACCGGAAACGCGCCGCCCGATTGTCAAAAGCGGATCGCCGCGCTGACATCGGACTTGCCGGATCCCTACACACCCCTCGCGACTGGAAACTGGGCGTTCGACAGGGCCTTTCTGTCGGCGATCGACAAGGCGCTTTTCGTGGCGCAGAAGGATCGCTTTCAGTCTGCGAAGGAATGGCTGGACAGCCTGGAAAGAGGCACGGCTACCGAGCCACAGCCGGACCTCTCCACGCACATCAATGCCGGCCTGCAGCCAACCGAGGCGCCCGCACGGCCTGTCACGATGGCCGCACCACCCTGTCAGGACGCATTGGAAGATGACCACGAACTGGCTTCGACGATCTCGTCGCTGGTTCAAGACACCAACACCAAGGTCAAACCGAAGACCTCGAAGAAAGACGTGGAACCGGTGGAAGAAGCCACTGAAGAAGCCTCGCAGCTGGTCGATATATTCGGCCAGCCGATCGAAGATCTGGAAGGTTGGCTTGAAGAAAACGACGGCAGGAAAAACCGCAAGCAGGCTCGTGCCGAGTCAGGCGAGGATTCGCTACTCGCTCAATCGGCCTTACCCGAGGATACGGACACGCGACGGAAAACAGGCAGCGGGCTTCTGCGCGCATTGAGACGACTCGCCAAAAAACGCAACGGCAGGTTGGCGTGAGTAGATAAAAGAAAGGATAAAACATGAAATTCATTCGCGACATCATTGGCGAGAAACGGCAGGCGGACGGCTCGACTTCCGCAATGCCGATGGCAACCACAGCTGCACCCGAGGCGCGCGTCCCAGATATGTCTTCCGCCGCTTCCGCCGCTGTTTTGGGTCGCCACACTGATACCGGCTACGACCCATCCGGGTCCGACACCGAGATTGAAACTCCGGCGCAGCTGCAAGACGAGACGGATGCGGATCCAGGCATGAGCGAGGAGGTCGCAAAGTTCTTCGCCAACTCCGATGAGCCGAACCTCTTTCTCGACGAATACGACGACTCCTTCGAGAACTATGAGGGCGTCGAGGATGACGTTTTCGGTTCCGGGGTCATTACACCTGCCGCAGAGGCACATTCCGGCCAAACGGCCGCACCGGACCATGGTGCAGACGCGGACCCGACGATGTCCGTTCAGGTAGAAGAGACGGCAGACGCGTCTTCCATGCAGGCCACGTCGGATCAACTCGATGAGTTGTTGAAGGAAGATCTGGACCCGTGGGACGTCATCGGCACGAATGACGGTACGAAAACTCAAGCGTCATCTCCTGCCGGACCCAGTGCCGGCGCGGGGCAATTCACGGAAGAACCCGGCCCCATGGAGACCAGTGACGCGGCACCGCATCAAAGGGCCGGGATGCCACAACAGTCCATGCGCCCTGCCGGTCCGTCCGAGCCGACGATGCAGGCCGGTCCCGCCCCGCAACCCGCCGCCGAGCCGCGCGCGGCCGTCGAGGTCCCGCAACCGGCCGTTGGTCGCGGTGCCAGCCGTCACGGACGCGTCAAGACAAGGCTACTCGGGTTCAACACGGCAATGGAGACGGAAACGGACCCAATGTCGGATAACGACAAGGCGAGTGAGGCGCCCTACACGTCATTCCCCGTCGGCTGGCTCATCGTCGTCGACGGGCCCGGGCGTGGATCGGCGTTCACATTGTTTCAGGGTGTCAGCACGATCGGCCGGGGCGAAGATCAGACCGTGCGTCTCGACTTTGGTGACAACAGCATTTCCCGCGCAGGCCATGCCTCGATTGCATACGACGCCCGGCACAAAGGCTTTTTCATCGGACACGGCGGCAAGGCGAACATCGTTCGCCGGAATGACAGACCTGTCTTGAGCACCGAGGAACTGGCGGCGGGTGACACGATCATGATCGGCGAAACGTCGCTGCGGTTTGTGCCTCTCTGCTGCCAGGACTTTTCCTGGGATCAGGAAACAGACGCGGGCCGGGCCTATGCAAACCAAGGCTGATTTCACCTACGACTCCGCGATGGTCACCGAGCTTGGGCGCCGCGAGCGTCAAGAGGATGCACTCGCTTCGGATTTTCCATCGGGCCAACCATTCGGCTTTGTCGTTCTGGCGGATGGCATGGGCGGACACAAGGCTGGTGACATTGCCAGCAAGATCGTCGTAACCGAGGTCTTCAGCGGCCTGAAATTACAATCCGGCGATCCGGAGCTCCTCGAGTCGCGGGTATGCGACGCGCTCAAGGGGGCTGCCTTGAATGCCAATGAATGCGTGGGGCACTACGCGCGATCCCATCCCGAGGCTCATGGAATGGGGGCAACGCTGCTCGCGACCATCTTCATAGAGGATCGTTTGTACTGGGTGTCCGTCGGAGACTCTCCGTTGTTTCTTTTCCGCAACGGAACTCTGACGCGCCTGAACGACAACCACGCGCTATCATCGCAGGTCGAATATCTTGTCGGGTCCGGGCTCATGAACCGCGAGGACGCGCTGCAGCACCCTGACCAAAGCTGTCTGACGTCGGTTCTGATTGGCAAGGACATCAATCAGATAGACTGCCCCGACGTAGCTTTCACGCTCTTCGAGGATGATATCCTGATCTCGGCGAGTGATGGGCTCCAGTTCATCTCGGAAGAACAGATCGAAAGCTTGCTGAGGTTCCAGCACAAGAACTCTGCCGAAAGGATCAGCGCCGTATTGGCCGAAGAGATCAAGAACCTGGATGATCCCGCACAGGACAATCTGGCAATCTGCGTCGTGAAAGTGCTGAAGAAAGGTGCCTTCGCAGAACCTGCGGACGTGCATGAAACCGTCGAACGCCTCGATAACGGCAGAACGGAAACGCTTACGATCTTGGCTCGCGTAAGGCGATCCAAGTCCGCGGCCGGGTAAGGCAGATCGGAGAAAAAATGAACACCGCCGAGCAGTTGGACCCCGTCATTGATCGTCTTGGACGCGTGCTTGACCGTGGCAATCTGCCACCACCCTATGCGCGGTGCGGTGCGCGGCTTCTGTCGCTCCTGACCAGGCCGGTGCAGGTTGTCGTAACCGGTTTCGCGGGAAGCGGAAAAACCAAGCTGCTTGAAATGATGTCGGCACATCCCGATGTCGGACACGATCAAACGGTCCCGGTCTTCGAACTTTCGTACGGCGACACAGAACAGGCCCTGATCGAACGCGCGGACGGCTCGGTGTCGATGGTGCGGGGGTTCCTGAAGCAGTGCGAGATACCCACGGACGCCTTGCGCGTCCGCCAGGAGCTGCCCGATCCGAACCTTATTCAGCAGGACTACATTGAAATCGGTCTGGACGGCACGGAGGAGGAACGTCAGAGCGCGCTTGAAGCCGTGATTTCGCGCGCTGACCTCGTTATCTGGTGCAGTCAGGATTTCACCCAGGAAGAACAGAGGCTCTGGTCCGCGGTTCCGGATCACATCAAGGATCACAGTGTTCTTGCCCTGACAAAGGCGGATCAGCTGCTGATGCGCGATGTGTTGAACGACAACATCGCGCGGCTGGAGCCCATCGTCAGCAACGAGTTCCTCGGGATGTTTCCGGTTGCAACCATTCAGGGCGTCACCGCGCAGACCGGCGCAGAACACGTCAATGACCCGTTGTGGGCGGCCAGTGGGGGCAAGAGCCTGATGCAACTGGTCTCTCGGCACATCCGACACGGCAGGACCGCCGACATCGACCAGGCGCGGGTCTTCCTCGATCGTCTCGCGCTCAAAATGCCGCCGGAAGCAGAGCAACGTCCCGAGGCCCCTAAAGCAACGCCAACGCCTGTGGGCGAGACCGAGACAGACGTTTCGCAGGATCTCCGGAGTGAAGCACCTCGTGATGACGAGGCGCGTGATGAAACAACGATCGGTCTTTTGTCCGAGGCCGTGGATGTGCTGCAGCGCCACGCGGGCAAGATGTTCGATGCGCTCGATGAAAGCGAAGATGTTGACAGCACGAAAATAATCGACTGCTGCAGCGACGCGATCCGTTCCGTAAGCAACCTCATGGGATCGGGAACAGGTAACGCCGCGACGGATGCGCTGCAGGGTGATCTGCAGGATGGCGAGGAAATGCTGATGCTCTTTCAACTTGAACGGGGCGAAGACGCAGCCGTCGATGCCGTCGCGCTGGTGCTTCAACTGCGCAAGGAACTGGCGGGAAAGATGGCTGCCGGAAGTTAGCGAGAGCCAATGTTTTCTCGCACACACGTCCAACTATGACCACAATTCTTGGGCAGTTTTTACCCAAGCGCGAGCGCCGAGCAGGACAACACATAGACCACGCCGCGACTGCGCGAACAACAGGTGCCTTTATGAACATCGAAGCGAAGTTTGATACTGCGACAGAAATTCGGGCCTCGTCAGGCCCGTCCAACCTGCGGGCTGGCATGGAAAAACTCGCGGATTTCGCCCAGGACACCGAGGCACTTGAAGACGCCATCGACGCGCTTGGCGAACTCGTGGGCGAGGAAAGCCGGAAACCGATTGATCGCCTGAAGAACGAACTGGCCACGTTCGAGCCTCGCGTGACCGTTCTTGGACAGGTCAAGGCCGGCAAGACAGCATTGATCAACGCGATTGCCGGTTGGTCCGACCTCTTGCCCTCCGACGTCAACCCGTGGACGTCCGTGGTGACATCCCTGCATCTGACCCCGGCAAAAGAACGCGCCGAGAAAGGCGCCCGGTTCCGCTTCATGACCGAAGACGAATGGGCACGACTGACCACCAAGGGCGGGCGCATCGGTGAATTGGCAGACCGTGCCGGAGCAGACAGCGAACTCGCAAAGATTCAGGAGCAAATCGAGCGGATGCGCGCGATGTCGAAGGCGCGTCTTGGTCGGAATTTCGAGCTGCTCATGGGGCAGGAGCACGAATACAGCTATTTCGACAAGAACTTGCTCGAACGCTACATCTGCCTCGGCGACGATTTCGACGTGGATGCGCAAGACGCGATTTCTGACGACCAAGGGCGATTTGCCGATATCACGCGTTCTGCCGAGCTCTTTCTGAATTGTCAGAGCGTTCCGTTCCGCATGTGTCTTCGGGACACGCCCGGCGTGAACGATACATTCATGGTCCGCGAGCTGGTCACGATCCAGGCGTTGCGCGACAGCCGTGTCTGCATCGTTGTCCTGTCGGCCACGCAAGCCCTGACGTCGGTGGACATGGCGCTTCTGCGCATGATCTCGAACCTGAAATCGCGCGACGTGATAATTTTCGTCAACCGGATCGACGAGCTTTCGGATCCGGCGAACCAGATGTCCGAGATCGAGGACAGTATCCGCGCAACGCTCAAGCTCAATGGCGGTCCTGAGGACGCGCAGCTTGTGTTCGGAAGCGCCTACTGGGCAAACATGGTTCTTACGGGCGAGTTGCAGTCCATGCACAAGGCCAGTGCAGATGCTCTCGTCTCGTTCTGCAGGGCTGTGCTGGGCGAAAAGTTCACCCGCAACACACCCGTGGGCGTGATCTGGGAAATGTCGGGCCTGCCGCAACTGATGGAAGCGGTGTCCGACCAGATCGTAACCAGTCTCGGCGCGCCGTTCCTCAAACGCGTTGCCTCCTCCGCAACCACGATCGCAACGTCGCAACAGGCGGTCCGGACGGTCCGGGTCGAAGGTGAGCGCGTCGCCAGCGACCTGAGCTCGGAACAGATACTGGCAGCGTTCGAGCGCATGGCAGAAGACACTGTCGCAACGCTTGAGTCGCAGCTGTCACGCATCTTCGACGATTACAGGATCCGCGCCGATCGTGCCCATGCGAATTTCGTTGAACGCGCAACACACTCCTTGCTTGGCCACCTTGAAAATTACGGCGACGAACATGTCTGGGAATACGATCCAACCGGACTTCGCGTGCTGCTGCGATCGGCCTATTCCGCCATGGGCAACCAGGCACGCAAATCCGCAAAGGCAATTTACGAACAAGCCGTGACCGAGACCGCGGAGCTCTTGTTCCGTGGCTTTGGCCCGGCCGTGGAAGGCATCCAGCTTGCCGTGCCGGACGTCCCCCAGGTGCCCGCACCCGTCTCGCTCAGCCAGACGATCGCGCTGGATTTCAACGATAGCTGGTGGTCGCTTTGGTGGCGCAGGATGCGTGGTTACAAGGCCTTCGCAAAGAAGTTCGGCGATCTCATCAGCGCCGAAACCGAAGACTTCATGGTCCAGATGAAGGACGTGCAAACCGCTGATATTCAGGCGGAATTGCTCGGAGAGTTGGAGCATTTCCTGGAAGAGCAGAGAAGCATCCTGATCAGCCTGACCTCTGACGCAGAACGCCAAGGCAATGCCAAAAGCCTGTTCGACGCATCCGAAAATGAAAACCGCGAACGACAGCTCGAGGACACGCTCGAGACGTTCCGGCGCTACGCGACATGACGAAGGAGACACCGGTGACCCATGATGCATCTGGCGGGACGCCCCGCAAAACCCGTCTGGCCCTGATGGGCGAGTTCAGCGCCGGCAAGAGCACCTTGATCAAGCTCTTTCTCGGCGAGAACCCCCTGCCGATCAAGATCACGGCGACGCGTCTGCCCCCCGTTCTTATCAGCCATGGCGAAGAGGCCGCCTATGCGGTGGGGCACGATGGGGTCGAGACGCGTATCGACATCGACGAGATCGAACAGGTCAGACTGGAAGAGACGCGCCTGATCCGGCTCTACAAGCCCTGCGATACGCTGGAAATCTGCGACCTGATCGACATGCCCGGGATCTCGGATCCGAGCATGTCGTCGGATGTCTGGATGTCTGTCATGGACGAGGTTGATAGTGTCGTGTGGTGCACGCAAGCGACGCAAGCCTGGCGGCAATCGGAAGCCGCCACGTGGCAACAGATTTCGGAACGCACCAACGGAGAGAATTATCTTCTGGTGACCCAGGTCGACAAGTTCCATTCCGAAAGGGACCTCAATCGCGTGATGACCCGCGTGCGCAAGGAAACGCAGGGGCTGTTCCGCGGAACGTTCCCCATCTCAATCACCGAGGCTATTGCCGCCGGAGAGGACGAGGCGAAGTGGCGCGCCAGCGGGGCCGCGGATTTCATCAATGATCTGGTCGAAAACCTGATGAAGACCTCCGCGGTGTCATTTGCCGAACCGGCGTCACTTCACTCGGACGACATGCCTGCTGAAGCTTTCGCATCCGATGAAAAAGCTGCAGAGACACCGTCTGATGACGATGGCAAAGAAGCAGCCGCTTTCCCGGCCGCCGCAGACCAGACGGCAAGTATTGTTCCCAAGCGTGTGCGTGTCCTGACCCAGATGCGCGGTCGGACCGAAAGGCCGGTCAAGGCCCGGATGGCAAACGGCTAGCAGACCTGCGTCCCATGGATCCCTCGATGTCCCTTTCGGAGCGCCTCGATGAACTGAGGCAGACGGTGCCAAGCTGCACCCTTGCCTCGTTCGGCGACATCTCGACGGGACTCGCCCTGCGCACAAGTGCGTCCGACCTGTACAAGCAAGAGTACCTGGACGAAGTGCTGCGCCAGGCATCGGCGAATTTCGAAATGTCTGACCTTATGTCAGGCGACAATGATCTCGTGGTTCTGGCCATGCCGGATGAACTCCGGGTATTCGTGCGATACCAAGCGGGCAATCCGGATGTTGTGTGTTGCATTTGCGATGACCTGTCGGATGTTCCGCTTGCCACTCGGTCAGCTCAGAAAATCCTGGCTGACATGGCGGGGGCGACGTGAAAAGACATTCGAAAACCGCGTCTACGATGAATGACAATGCGACCGCGCACCTACTGCGCGGCATGCTTGACCGTGTGATGGCACCGAGCGAAGCATTAAGCGGAAGCGAAGATATGCCTGCGAGGGACTTTGCCGGGTTGATCAGCCGTCTTACGCAGGAAATCGATGAAACGGTGTTGCCGCGCACGTTTGCCCTGTGTTCCGATAAGGGGACGGAAGCAACAATCGTGGTCTCCAATCGACGCTTGATCGAATTGAAAATCGGCGAGAATAAGTTCGAACCCGACAATGAGCGATATCGCGACGCGGACGCCGTCGCGCGAGAATACGCAAAGGCGATCAAAGCCTTGTTCCTTCGATCCGGCCCGATGCGCTTGCGCCTTGCCGGACGGGCGCCAGCCATAATGACACAAGGCACGACCTGTACCGCAACGCACATGAGCCAATTCGGCCATCAACCAGGTTTCGAAAACCGGCTGAAGACCTTTCTCAAGTTGTCACACTCGCAGTGCTTGGGGTGGATCTACCAGGAAAGCAATGGTCGGATATTGACACATGGGTCTGATGGCGAGCTCACGAAACGGCTGCAGTCTCTTCGAGACATCGTCTTGTCGAAAGCCGAAAGTCGAAAAATTGCCTGCCGCATTGATACGGCGTGCCCATCCTGCTCGGCTTTCGCGATCACGCAGGACGTCCAGGTCTTGGTTGCAGAGGACGGCAACGACCGGGTTTTCGCAGCGTTTTCGAACTCCGGCGTTTTCAAGGCCATCAGCGCATGGCGTCAGGTTTTCCAAGCGTCAGAACGCTAAGCATCCGTTGCAATCCGCCGCAAGGAAACCTGAGGTTGCGCAAGCCAGATCCCAAGCTTGCTGCGTAAAGATCAAAGCTTTGAAATATCAGCCACAAATACGCCACACACATCCTCTGCAAAAGGTCCCGCGGTATAGGCGCGTTGGGCACCACGCCTTGTCATAATTGCCGACCCAACATCAGATACGGGCCAGTCTGGCATCATAATTCTGGCACAATAGTCTATATTTTTTGGTGTTTATGCCTCAAATTGATCAAATTGATTGAGGAAGGTGTTCGTGCAGATCCCAACCCAGCGAGCATGGAACATGTCAATCTCAGATCACGACAAAGACGCTTTTCAGCGACGGCTGCACAAGACGGCCGATGAAGAGCCAGCATTTCGCGTCCTCGTCGTCGACGACGAACCCAGCATTCTGGAATTGGTCAAAACCGCGCTCGAGACGCTGGAAGACTATGACGTTCTGACCGCAAGCTCTGCCGCGGACGCATTCGAAATCATCCTGGATGAAGACGTGCCCTTCGATTGCGTGCTTCTGGACATCCAAATGCCCGACATCGACGGCATCGAACTGCTCGCCGATTTGCGTGCCTTGCCGGAATACGCGGAAACGCCCGTGTTAATGCTGACGGCCATGAGGGATCGAGAATACATTGACGCCGCATTTCGCGCTGGCGCATCCGATTTCATCAATAAGCCATTCGATTTCCATGAACTGCGCAGCCGCATCAAATGCGCGCACGAGCTTGTCCAGGCGCGACGAGCGGCTGAGAAAAGCACGGAAACCCTGAGTAAGCTGAAGCTCAAGACCGCCAAGGTTCATCAGTTCAGTTTCGATGACCCTATTTCGATTGGCGACGTGGACTCCTTCTTGCGATACATCGAGTTTGAAAATTACGTGTCCCATTTGGCGCGCGCGAAGATCTTCGGATCCTACGCCGTTTCGGTGATGTTGCACGACGCGAGACTGTTCTACGATCTTGCTGGCAGCACAAAATTTCGTGAAGCGATCCAAAGCATGGCCTATTCCATCCATCGCGCCACAGAGGAATTTGAATGCGTCTTTTCCTATCGTGGCAGCGGGATATTCGTGATCCTGGTCCATAGCACCAAATCTTCCGCCAACTTGTTGAGAGCAAAGAACCTCGGAGAACTATTCGGGGCCCGGATCCGTAGCTACATCGACGACGATCGGATAGAGGTGCTGCTCAGCAACCCTGTATCGACGCGTCTGTTGTCTCGGACGGGAACCAAAGGCGCAATTGAAAAATCCGTGACGGCGGTTCAGCAACTCGAAGAGGAACTTCAAAGCTGCGACGAACGTCCCGGCAAAGCAAACGTCGGGCAGTCACAAGGCGCACACCAGCCGTCAGAGAAACGCTTTTACGAGCGGGTCTTGCATGAGCTGTTCAGTGAAGAGAACCGTCTTCGCTAAAGGTGCATTGGAGCATTGTCGCCTCAACAGCTTGCTGAAAAGGCAAGTCGATGATTCTGCCCACACTGCGTTGCCCTTTACTGGCCGCGCATCCGCCTCGAGTTGCCGTATCCGACCAACACGAACATCTCGTATCCGAACCATTTCCGCGTGGTGGCGCGTGTCCAGTCCGAGCTTAATCTCGATCCCGAACGGCGTCCCGGTTCATGGGTTCTCGGTCCCGACAAGGACACTCGGCGTAGGCATACGGAGCGAGTAGCCCTTATCTCTCGGCTTGAAGAGGTACTGCATGCCAGACGCCTCGCTGCCTGACACGTTGGCCGATTGCTCCTTGTGGTACGACATGCACCACGCGGTAGGGTGTGCCACATGCGGGTACACCCTTACTCTTCAATGGCTTATGGCAAATGGCGGAGACGAAGGGATTCGAACCCTCGAGACCCTTCCGGGCCTACTCCCTTAGCAGGGGAGCGCCTTCGACCACTCGGCCACGTCTCCGCCGACCCGTTTAGAGGGACAGGAACCGAGAAACAAGGCGAAAAACGCCAATTCTTGATTGCCAACAAAACATGCCGGAAGCTGAATATGTTTCCCGGCGTCGCCATAAAATTCCCCGCCGCTCGGCAACGATTTGTCAACGGACATCGGACCGGCCTCAAACATTCCACGGCCATCGAAGAATTTAGGTGCCCACCATCTCAAGCGGAAATTCCTACGCAGGCGTAAGGCTCTGGTAGCCTGAACGAAGTGACGACCGGTCAATTCGTGCGGGCGCGAATTTCCGGGCTGGCTCGCAGGGAACCAGTTCCTTGCGATGAAACACTCGCTCCCCTCATCCCAAACACTTTCATCAGCAGACGGCGGTCTATCAGCTGTTGACTACGTCCGACTGCCGCACCTCTCCGGCAGTGCAGGCAAGGTTTCCTTCACCATTGTGCGAAGTCGAGATGACGCGATCACGCGCACGTATTCTGTCGAAACCGCCTTCTCCAACATGGATGGAACTTCCGCGAAGATGTTGGCGAGCCGGTAAAATTCGGCGCATTGGTCACCGTCCGGAAATAAAGCATGCCCGGGAGAGATATGTCCCGGGCATGCTTTGAATTTTATGTGGAACAGCCACTGCTATCCGATGCATTCCGGCGAGGACACCGAACCGGGACAAGTGAAAGATAAAATCTTGCTCGGATCAATTCTTTTTGAGGACTGGATGTTCCGGCCAGACGGATACCCCAAACATACCAGAGGCATTTGAACAATCTCGCACGAACCCCGCCAATCAGGCTACAATGGTCTCGATTTCAACATCGATCGTTTGGCGGATCGAGTTCGAGTAAGGGCAGGTCCGATGCGCTTCCTCAACAAGTTCCTCCGCCTCATTCTGTGATATGCCGGCCAATATCACCTGAAGCTTTGCAGACAGAACAAAACCTCCCTCGGTTCGTTTCACCAATCCAATTTCGGCCTTCACCTCATTGCGGCTGGGGGACAGTTTGCGAGGTCGGGAGAGCGCTTGCAAAGTGGCACCGAAGCAGGCCGCGTAACCGCAGGCAAAGAGCTGTTCAGGGTTGGTGCCGGCGTCGCCCTTGCCTCCAAGTTCCGGAGGACGCACCAGCGCCAGGTCGACAGCGCCATCTTCAGTCGTAACTCGGCCGTCACGTCCGTTAAACGCAGTTGCCTTGGTGGTGTAGAGAGTGGACATCTTAACTCCTTCCTAAGTTCAGATCAGATCATTCGGGCGGCCGCTTGCGCATCGTGCATCGCTTCGAAAAGCGAATGCGGCGCAAGCGCATCGCCCACCACCGAGAGCGGCAATTCGAGCGCCTCGATGTTGGATTGCAGTGTGAAGGCGGATTTCCCCCGAGAAGCGAAAAGCGCCTCGTCGTAAGGATAAGTCTCCGTTTCCCCGGTAAACTTGTTGGTAAAGACAAGGCTCTGGTTGTCGTGCCCCTTCAGAGAAAGCCCTGGACGCAGGCGGACGCCCAGTTCGGACAACCGCTCCATCGCGATCATGCGCGAGTAAATATTCACGTCCCAGAAAGGGCTGTCTGGCGAGCATGACACCATGACCTCGGCGCCACGTGCGGCAAGTGTCTCGGCCGCCGATAGCGAGGCCCAGGAACCCGAGACATCGACAATCAAGATCTTGCGTCCGGTCCAGTTCCCGGCTTCGTCTTCCATCGCATCCTCGATACTCCGGTCCAGCCCAGGGGGGTGGGTCGACGGCACCGCTCCGGAGGCCAGAACGACATGGTCCGGTCCGAAAGCCGCAACATCCTTGGCCGTGGCAGTCCGGCCAGTTTCGATGTGGACTCCGGCTGCTTCAACCTGGTTCAAAAGATAAGTCCGCATCTCGTTCAGGTCGCCCCTGCGATGACCCTTTGCGCCAAGCAGGAGCTTTCCGCCCAGCTTGTCCGATGCCTCCCATAGTGTCGTGTCGTGACCGCGCGAGGCCGCCACCCGGGCAGCCTCCATGCCACCCGGCCCTCCCCCGATGACAAGGACACGCCGGGGGTCGCGCGAAGGCTCGATGGTTTCGTGCCATTGGCCTTCCTTGCCCACGCGCGGGTTCATCATGCAGGAGATGGGACGATGCAGAGCGATCTGCCCGATACAATGATTGGAGGAAATACAAGGCCGTACCGAGGCTTCATCCCCCGCTGCCGTCTTGGAGATAAGATACGGATCCGCCATGTGTGCACGGTTCATGCCCACCATATGGATTGCGCCGGTCTGAAGGGCCGTGTCCGCATGCGACAATGTGCGATAGCGATTGACCGCAAGCAAAGGAACATCACCGGTGAACTGAGCGATCTCCAGTGTGCGCGCCAAGAACGGGTGGGGCGGATAGCTCATGTCGGCCACGTGGTGGCCGATACTTGGCCAATGATATGCCGCGACAGAGGCATGAATGAAGGCCACACCCGGCGTTCTCGCAACGCGCTCGATGATCCGCGTCACCTCTTCGTTGCTGCAGCCCCCCGCCATCAGATCCTCGACGGAGACTCGAACACCAACAGGCACTTGGCCGTCCACCGCCTTCAGCACGTGGTCGAGCACCTCGAAGGGATACCGGCAGCGGTTCTCGAAGCTGCCACCATAACCGTCGTTGCGCGAATTGCAGGCGGGCGATAGGAACTGGTGCAGGAGGTGGCCGTGTCCGAAGTGGATTTCCATTCCCTCGAACCCGGCATCGATCGAAAACAGCGCAGTCGTGGCGTAGCAATCCCTGACCTCGGCCATTTCGCGTTCAGTCATTTGGTGAGGCAGTTCACCCGAAGTGGTCCAGGGCGTGGGTGACGGCCCCCATGCAGGCAAACGGTCGGTGAAATTGTCGCTGTGACGCCCGGTATGGGTGATCTGGGTAAACATGCGGGCCCCGAGACCCCGGATCATCGCGGTGATGTCCCGGAGCTTGGGTAGGCTTTCCTGCGAAGCCCCGGCGAGCCCGGCGGCCCTGCCAAGTGCGGTAGGGTGTACTCGCAGCGGGTCCATGAACAGCAGCCCGACACCGCCTTCCGCCCGTTCGCGCAAGTAGTTTATATGGCGGTCGGTCGGCAGGAAGTTCTCGGCGAAATTGGTCGTATGCGCAGGCAGGAAGATCCGATTGCGAATTTCGACGCCGCCGATTGCGATCGGCTGAAACACGTTCGGGTATCGGTTTTCGAGTGCCATGGCTCAGCTTTCCTCGGTCAGGTCAGAATTCCCCCGCCATCAGCAAGCACCGTGGTGCCGACCACGGCGGTCATGTCGGGGTGTGAGAGTTGTACGATCAAATCCGCGATTTCCCCGCTTTCAAGGAACCGCGCGATCGGCATCCGCGAAATCACGGCATCGCGATAGCTGGCGCTTTCCCGCGCTTGTGCGGTCATCGCATTGGCAACCGGCCCCGGCGCGATGGCGAAGACGCGAATACCCTCAAGCGCGAGTTCTGCTCCGGCCGCTTTCGTGAATTGAACGATGCCAGCTTTCGAGGCGGCGTAAATGCCGCGCCCGCCTCCGCCAGCAAACGCATGCTGCGTGGCGAGGTTGCAGATAACTGCCCCGCGGCGGCCCTTGTTTGAGCGCATCTGCCGGGCCATGCCAAGCGCCATAAGGATCGACCCGCGAAGATTGACGTTGAGAACGGCATCGATCTCGTCATCGGTGTGATCGAGAAGGTTTTTCCGCACCATTATGCCCGCGTTGTTCACGAAAACATCAACCGCTCCGATGGCCTCACAGGTTCGAGCCACGGCAGACCGGTCCGACTGGTCGCACACGTGATGAACCGCTCCGAACCTCTCTGCCGTCGCCTTGAGGCGACGCGGATCCCGGTCAACGAGCACAAGTTCAGCCCCGGCCGCGGCAAACGCTTCCGCCGATGCCTGACCGAGATCGCCTCCGGCCCCGCTGATCGCGACACGCATGCCTGAATAGTTCGCCTCCATCTCAGTGCCCCAAGTAGGCGGCAAGCACCGATTTATCGCGCAACAGTTCGGCCGCCGGCCGGTGCATGGCGATCTTGCCAGCCTGCAGGACGATGGCCTCGGCCGCCACATTCACCGCAACGCCCACATTCTGTTCGACCAACAGAACGGTCAGCCCCTGATCTCCGAGGCGGCGGATCGTGTCGATCAAAGTGTCGACCATGGAAGGCGACAATCCGGCCGAGGGTTCGTCCATCATTATCACTTTGGGATCGGTCATCAGGGCGCGGCCAATCGCGACCTGCTGCTGCTCTCCGCCAGACAGCGAGGAAGCCGCGACATGAAGCTTGTCGCGCAGCATTGGATAGGTCTCCATCACGCGATCCATCCGTTCAGCCCGGAGCTTGCGGCTCTTGACCGTCGCGGCACCGGCCAAAAGGTTGTCTCGTACGCTCATGGTGGGAAAAACCTCGCGGCCCTGGGGCACATGGGCAATGCCGGCAGCAACGGCGCGGCGCGGGCCAACGCCCGTAAGTTGCGTGTCACCCGACCAGATCCGCCCCGACTTCAGCGGTACAAGCCCCGACAAAGCGTAAAGGGTTGTGGATTTCCCCGATCCGTTGCCGCCCAGAAGCGCGGTAATGGCGCCGGATGTCAATTCCAGGCTCAGGTCTTTGAGAACTTGAGTCTGACCACGCCAGACTTCTATGGATTCAGCTTTCAACATAGTACCCTCGCCCCAAGTAACTTTCGATGACTGCCGGATCACGCGTCACCTCTTCCGGTGGGCCGTCGGCGATTACCGTACCGGTCGCCATGACGACCACCCTGTCGCAGGCGGAGAGCACCAGTTGCATCACGTGCTCAATCAGCAGGATGGAGGTGCCGAAATTGTCCCGAATGCTCTTTATTTTTTCGGCCAGTTCCTCGACCCGCGGAGCAGTAAGGCCGACGGCGGGTTCGTCAAGCAGCAGGACATCCGGATGACTCACCATGGCACGCGAGATTTCGACCAGACGCTGTTGGCCGAAAGACAAGCTCTGGCCGGGTCGGTCCGCGAACCGTGCCATCCCCATCCACTCCAGCATCTCCATCGACCGTTCGCGCGCCTCGTTTTCCCAAGCCCGGGCCGTCTTTCCGGCGACCAAGGCCGACCATATATTGTAAGAATTCTGCGGCTCGAGCCCCAGCATGACGTTCTCGACAACACTCAGACCATTGCAAAGCAGACTGGTCTGGAAAGTCCGCCGCAAGCCCATGGAAGCGATCTGGTGGGGCGGCAGGCGGGAAATGCTGGTATCTCCGAACCGGACCCCACCTTCCTTGGGCCGGTGAATGCCGGTTATGACATTCATGATCGACGTTTTGCCAGCGCCGTTCGGGCCGATCAGGCCAAGAACCTCACCGCGCTGAACAGAGAAGTCCACTCCATTGAGCACCTGATTGCCCGCGAAACTAAGTGATACATCCTTAACATCGAGCATGTCAGACCGCCTCCTCGTCTTTTCGATTTTCACTGGGCGCCGCGTTGAGCGACTGACCCGTCTGGGGCGCGTCGTCCACACTCTGTGAGCGGAACTTGCCGGTAATCGCGTTCAGGATTAGCGGTGCAAGCCCGCGCGGCAGGAAAAGCACGAAAGCCACAAGCATTCCCCCGAATATTATTTCGAGCCAGCCCTCACTGTCCCGCAGCCATTCCTGAAGCGTCAGCACAACGATCGGGCCGATGACAGAACCAAGCATCGTGCCGATGCCGCCGACCACCACCATGATCTTCATCAGGATCATTTGTTCGAGATTGAAACTCTCCGGCGCCACGAACCCGAGCAACGACGAATAGAGCCCGCCCGAAAGCCCTGCGATAGCCGCGCTGATCGCGAACGCCTGGGCCTTGACGCGCGTGACGTGCACGCCGTTGGCTGCCGCAGCGACTTGGTTATCCCGGATCGCAATGAACCGGCGGCCGAAACTGGTGGTCAAAAGCTGGCGGACCAGCAGGTACACGGCCGTCGTCAGGACAAGCGAGACGACAAAGATGGTTTGCGTCTTGTCCATTCCGAACATGCGAAGCGAAGGGGCCCGGAAACCGCCAGCGCCGAAGGTGACGTCGGTCCAGTTGACGAGCACCCAGGTAACGGCCTATGCCACGGCGAGTGTCGCGATAGCCAAGTGAATGCCCGAGATCCGCAGCGCAGGTAGAGCCAGCAGCGTCCCCGCCGCGGTTACCAGCACCACAGCGAACATGATCGACGGCACGAAGGGCAGGCCAAGGTGAACCTGGAGAAGGCCTGTGGTATAGGCGCCGACCCCGAAGAGCGCCGCATGGGCGAAGGTGAACTGGCCGGAGTAACCCAGCATGATGTTCAGACCGACAATGAGCATCACGAATATGACGATCCGTGTCAGCAGGAACAGCGTGTAGGGGTTCAATGTGAGACCGAACGCCCCCACCAGCACCGCGATCAGGATTGGCAGGACTGGCGAGTTCAGCCAGCCCTTGGCGTGTTTCATTATTTTTTCCGGCATTATACGCTCCGCGTCTTGCGCGCGCCGAAGATACCGCGCGGGAAGAAGATGAGTGCGACGAAAATCAGGACGAAAGCCGACAGCTCTTGCGCGCTCGACGACACGTAACCGGACACCATCACCTCGCAAACGCCCAGAAGGATGCCTCCAACGATTGCGCCCGGCAGGCTGTTGATCCCGCCAATGATGGCAGCTGCGAACCCTTTCAGGAACAGCGCAAAGCCCATATCCGGGAAGATAAGTGTGGCCGGTGCGAGAAGGAAGCCCGCGATTGCGGTCACCGTGATGCTCAGCACCATTGCGGAACATAGCACCAACTGCGTGGGGATACCGACTATCTGCGCGGCACGCGGATTATCCGCAACGGACCGCATGAACAAGCCAAGGCGGGTAAAGCGGAAGAAAGCTGCGAACAACAGAATGATGACTGCGGCACCGGCCATCATCACGAGATACTGCAGCGGAATGATCACATTCCCACCGAAAAGGATGAGCGGCGGCCCCTGCACCAGGGGTGGCACGGCGAGATAGTCACCCTGCCCGCCCCAGATCAGGCGGATCAGCCCCTTGACCAGAAAAGACAGGCCGATGGTAGCGATCAGCAGGCTCATCACGTGCTCGGTCTTCATCAAGGGACGCAGAATTAGGAAGCTCGCAATCCCGGCGACCACGGATACCACGAGCACGGCGACGATTGCAGCGGCGGGGCCAAGACCCGCCGCGCTTATTACGGAATAGGAGACAAAGCCGCCTACAGCCATAAGGTCTCCCTGCGAAAAGTTGACGGCATTGGCTGCCTTTGACAGCACGACTACGCCGAGCGCGATCAAACCATAGAGCAGACCGTTTGCGATTCCGCTGGTGAGTAGGACGGACAGCATTGGAGTTCCTTTTCCTTATTGTTCGGGTCGCACCGCGGGTCAGTCCAGTTCGGACGTACCTACGACCTCAGCGACGCCATCACTGTTGCGCTTGATCCAGGCTGCTGATTGCAGGCACTGGTGCGTGGAGCAGTCAAGCGCCCCCGGCCCAAATGTTGTTTCAAGCGCGTTCACTTGGTCGAGCGCCGCGATAAAGCTTTCGCGGGTCAGGTCTTCGCCGGCGGCCTCCAGCGCGGCCACGGTCAGTTCACCGGCGGTAATTCCGTAAAGGTTATAGGAATGCGGAGTGTCGTCCGGGAAAGCCGAAACGAGCTTTTCACGCCACTCTGCGGCCTCCTCGCTGTCTACCGGATGGCGGCTCGGGGAGATGGTTACGAAGTTGTCCGTGGCGCCAGGCACTGCAACTTGCTCGTAGAAGGCGACCGGGTCGGGAATCACCGAGGTTCCAATGAATGTGCTACTGAACCCAAGGCGCGCCGAATCCCGAAGGAAGATCGATGCCGGTTTGGGATAGCTGAGGAGCACGACCGCATCGGGCTGGGCACTCTGAATGCGCAGGACCTGAGCGGTTGCGTCGTTGCTTTCCATCGACAATTCCTCGTCAGCGACGACCTCGATACCCTTCTCCTCAAGAGCAGAGATCAGCGTCTCATGACGGTCACGACCCCATGCATCATGCTGGGCGACGACCGCGACAGACGTCGCGCCGACATCAGCCAGGTATTGGGCCTGCAGCGCGCTTTCGAGATTCGAGGTCAGCATCGACGTGAAGATGTTGTCTTCTTTCGGCGCCGAAATCTTGTTCGAAGCGGCCGCGAAGTTGATGTAGGGAATCCCAGACTCGACAATGTCCTCTTTCGCTGCAAGCACGCCGTTGGAGCACGATCCGCCGACAATGGCGAAGACTTCTTCGTTGAAGATCAACCGCCGCACGGCGGAAATGGCCCCAGCCGGGTCGCACTGGTCATCGACGCGCACCAGTTCGATTTGACGGCCGTTGATGCCGCCAGCTTCATTCACGTCAGCAAACAGGGCCTCCATGCCGTTCATCGTAAGGCGGCCGAAGGCGAAATAGGGGCCCGTAATCGGGCCGTAGGTCCCGATCTTGATCGTGTCTTCGGTCACACCGGGGGCCTGAGCGGATCCTACCGTGGGCATTAGTGTAGACAGAAAGAGCCCCGCTAAAAATGCGAATTTCTTATTCATGATTAACCTCTCCTGGTTTCTTGGTCGCGCCATGCGCTGACATGTGCACAAAACACACATGCAAATCACAAACTGTCAACACTTTTGCTAAATCTTCTCCCTTAAAGGTCCAAAAAATTAATCTTTGCACTCTAATCTATCCAAAATCACCGGAGCACTTGCTTAAATTTTAGAACTGTCGTCACTCTTCCAGCGCCCCGAGCGCACTGAATCGGGCGCTGCGCAAGTGCTCCCGCATGGCGATCTCGGCGCGCTCCGGGTTGCGTGCATACAAGGCATCCACGATAGCGCGGTGCTCACTCAAGGCTGCGCGCGCACGCCCCGGTTGGGTGCCTGATCGCCTGCGATGAAGGCGAAGCTGAAAATAGACCTCGTCCATGAGGATACGCTTGAGCGTTCCGCAGCCCGACGCACTCACGATGGATACGTGAAAATCTTCATCCCCAATTCCCTGAAGATAGCCTCCCTGCGCATCCCCCTGGATCACCCGCTCATGCTGCTCGAGCAACCCCGTAAGTCGCTGAAGATCTGTGTTTGTGGAGTTTTCTGCAGCCAGCCTTGCCGCCATACCCTCCAAGGCCTCGCGCACGCGGAACAACTCTTCCAGCTTCTCGCGATCCATCTCGATCAGCCTCACGCCGAGGTTTGGACGACGCTCGACCACGCGGCCCTCCAGCCTCCCAAGCGCCTCGCGAATCGGTCCGCGGCTGACACCGAGCTGACGCGCGAGCTCCGACTCGCTAATCCTCTGGCCGGGCGCGAAATGCCCTGACGAAATCGTCTCGAGCAGGCGCGGCAGCAATCCATCCGGTGACTGCCCCGTCGCGCTATCTGTGTCCCGCTTACCTTCCGACATAAATCAACTCCCTGACTTTCCTGCTCCAACAGCCCTCACATTAAGCGACGACGACGCGGCATTCCATAGAATTTTGTCAAAACTGTTGACAGTAATGCAATTCTGTAGACAGTTTGGGAAAATTTTGCGGGCCAGTCGTTCTGTGCCCGACAGCAAGGGACAATTCAATGACTACACGCAAGGCCCTCAAACAGCTCGCCTCGGAACGGCGCGCCATTGTTGTACCCGGGGCACCCAACGCGCTGTTCGCCCGCGCAATCGAGGACGCCGGGTTCCCGGTCATCTACGTAAGCGGCGCCGGTGTCGCCAATATGCAACTCGGTCTACCCGACATCGGCCTCGGAACAGTGACCGAACTGGTGCAGACCGTTTCCGCCATCGCCGATACCGTGGACCGGCCGCTGATCGTGGATGCCGACACTGGGTTCGGCAATGCCATGAACATGTACCGCACGGTACGCCAACTGGAACGTGCCGGAGCCTCGGCGCTGCAGATCGAGGATCAGGTCTTTCCCAAGAAATGCGGCCATTTCGAAGGTAAGGCCACCATTCCCGCCGCCGAGATGATCGAGAAGATCAAGGCCGCGCTCGACGCGCGGCAGGACGAGAACCTCCAAATCATCGCGCGTACGGATGCCCGCGCCGTCGAGGGACTCGACGCAGCCATCGAACGGGCACAGATGTACCAGGAGGCGGGTGCCGACATGACGTTCGTCGAAGCACCACGCAATGTGGATGAACTCGGCCGCATTGCACGCGAGCTCAAAGCGCCTCAGGTGGCAAATATCGTATTCGGCGGTCATACACCCGATCCGGGACAGGCCGCTCTGGCGGAAATGGGGTTCGCCTTCACGCTCTACGCCAATGCCGCGCTGCAGGCGTCACTCTTGGCGACGCAGACAGTCCTCGGCTCGCTAAAGGATCACGGATCACTCCAAGAAGTCTCAAAGCTTCTCGCAGGCTTCAAGCAGCGGCAGGATGCGGTGAAAAAGCCGGAATGGGACGCGCGTGAAGCGCTCTATGCAACTAAATCGGAAGGGGCTCAAAAATGAGTGTGCCATGGGAAGGACTTATTCCAGAAGAGGAAATCCGCCGCTATGAGGCCGCGGGCTTCGGACGCAAGGCGCGCCCGGGAAAACGGCCAGGCCTGCTCATCATCGACGTTCAGTACCGAACCATCGGCACGGAGCCGAAACCCTTTTGGGAAGCGGTCGAGGAATTCGCGACGTCGTGCGGACAGGTCGGCTGGGACGCGATGGCAAACATCCAGCGGCTTCTGAAAGTCTTCCGCGACAATGAATGGCCTGTGCTGTATCCGCATGTCGCACCCAAGGAAAAGTTCGACCAGGGACGCTTGGCCGAAAAGAATCCCGCCCTGATGAAGGTCGCGGCCAAAGGTTATGATTTCCCGGAAGAGATTGCTCCGCAGCCAAACGACGTCTTGCTTCCCAAGAAGCACCCTTCCGCCTTTTTCGGAACACCGCTGACCAGCTACCTGATCGAGCGCGGCATCGACACTTTGGTCGTCACGGGCTGCACCACTTCGGGGTGTGTCCGAGGCTCCGTTGTCGATGCCTTTGCCAACAACTTCTCCGTACTGGTGCCTCATGACGCTGTTTACGACCGCTCGCAGGTCTCTCACGCCGTCAACCTGTTCGATATGTCCGAGAAATACGCCAACGTCGGCACCACTGACGAGGTGCTGGGAACTCTGAAGGATATCGAAAATGTATGATCTGCTGATTCGCAACGTGACCGCAATTTTGCCGGGACGAGGGCCCACGCAATGCTCCATCGCGGCCAGCGGCGGGAAAATTTCCGCCTTACTGGCGCCCGACGCCACGGACGCGGCGGCTGAAACGATCGAAGGCAAGGGGCTCCACGCCTTTCCCGGGGCCATTGACCCGCATCTGCACCTCGGCCACGGCAATAGCATCGCCGCTCCCGAAGAACCTGCGGACGCGGCGGCCGAAACCGCCGCCGCCGCTCTTGGCGGCATCACGACATTTATTCCATACCTGCTGTCGACCAAGCCATACAGCGGGGTCGCGCAGGACATCATCGACGTCACGCAAAAAGGCGCACGTATCGATTTCGGGTATCATTTCATCATTTCGACTGAGGATCAATTGACCGAGGTCCCTTCGTATGTGACCGATTTCGGTGTTTCCAGTTTCAAGATTTTTCTCAACAACCGAGGTGGCGAAGGATCCCGACTGGGTCTCCCGGACATTGACGATGGCTACCTGTTCCGACTGTGTGAACTTGCGGCGAGCAAGGGGGCGGTCGTGAACCCGCATCCCGAGAATATCGAAATTGCCTGGGTCCTCAGGGACCGTGCGATGAAGGCTGACCCCGAGGGCACTGGTGGACTGGCCAGTTGGGACGACAGCCGTCCCGACTTCATCGAGGCCGAAGCGGTGAGCCGTGTCGCATATCTTGGCCAACAGACAGGTTCGCGTGTCTATGCTGTCCATATCTCTTCGGCAAAGGCACTTGAGGCCGGTCTCCTGCAACGCGGGGCCGGTGCGGCACTGACGATGGAAACCTGTCCGCATTACTTGACTCACGACGTCGAATGGGAGGGCGGTGAGATTGCAAAAATCAACCCGCCGGTCCGCAAGGCCGCCGATCGGGAACGGCTGTGGCAAGCCCTCGCGCGAGGCGAGATCGACACGATCGGCACTGACCATGTCCACCGCCCGCTCTCGTCCAAGGATGGCGGCATCTGGAAGGCATCACCGGGTTGCCCCGGTATGGAAACGATGCTGCCAATTCTACTGAGCGAGGGCCACCACAAACGCGGCCTCGGTCTGGAACGGATTGCCGAGCTTACTTCTGCCAACTCCGCCAGGGCGATGGGCCTTGCGCACCGAAAGGGCGCGATCTCGATCGGGCTTGATGCGGATATTGCCTTGATAGACCTCGACAGGGAATGGAGTCCGTCCAACGCAACGACAGCCTCTTCGGCGGGTTACACGATCTATGACGGTTGGACCCTGAAAGGCGCTGTGAACGACACCTTCCTGCGCGGAAACGCGATCGTCCGCGATAGCGAACTCGTCGCGAACACCGAGGGTCAAGGCCAATTCCTCAAGCGCCTTCCGCACTGACCACACCCAGGCAAGACAGGTCCGGTTCTTCGGCCATTCGCGGGCACCCGTGGCCAGGGACCGGGCCTAAGCATATTGCAATTCAGTGGTTTGCCGGTCCTTGGATCAAGTGCGCTACCAAGAATCCCATTTTGCGATCGGCCATGCTGCCTTTGACCTGATCATTTTCCACAGGGCACAAAAACCAACGGATCGAAAGCCAGGCCTGAGGGCTGAAACCAACCACCCGGCATTCTCGGCCGGAAACCTGCAGCCAAAGCGGTCAAGCCGACGGTAGCATGACCGCCCTTAAGCGGAAAATCGAAATCGCAAACGGCCGACAGCGCCCCGCCGCGTTCGGCGCCTCAGGTGTTGAACAGAAAGTGCAGCACGTCGCCGTCCTTGACGACATAGCTCTTGCCCTCGGCCCGCATCTTGCCCGCTTCCTTCGCCGCCTGCTCGCCGCCCAGCCCGACGAAATCATCGTAGGCAATCGTCTCGGCCCGGATGAAACCCTTCTCGAAATCCCCGTGGATGACGCCCGCGGCCTGCGGTGCCGCCGTGCCGGTGCGGATCGTCCAGGCGCGCGCTTCCTTGGGGCCCACGGTGAAATAGGTCTCGAGGTGCAGAAGGTCATAGCCTGCCCGGATCAGCCGGTCCAACCCGGCCTCCTCCAGCCCCATCTCCTCGAGGAACATCTCGGCTTCCTCGGCATCCAGCTGGCTGATCTCCTCCTCGATCTGGGCCGAGATGATCACGTGCGCCGCCCCCTGCGCCTCGGCCATCTGCGCCACCGCCGCCGAATGATCGTTGCCATCCGCCGCGTTGGCCTCGTCGACGTTGCAGACATACAGGATCGGCTTCGAGGTCAGCAGCTGCAGGTTCTTCCAGGCCTTGGCGTCCTCGGCATCCACCTCGACCAGCCGCGCGGGCTTGCCCTCGTCCAGCATCGCCTGCGCCGCGGCCAGAAGACGGTCGGCCTGCACCGCCTCCTTGTCATTGCCCTTAAGCTTGCGCACCAGCCCCGCGCGGCGCTTCTCGATGCTTTCCAGGTCGGCCAGCATCAGCTCGGTCTCGATCACCTCGGCATCTTCCACCGGGTTCACGCGGCCCTCGACGTGGGTCACGTCTCCATCCTCGAAACAGCGCAGCACATGGGCGATCGCATCGACCTCGCGGATATTGGCCAGGAACTGGTTGCCCAGCCCCTCGCCCTTGCTGGCGCCTTTCACGAGGCCCGCGATATCGACAAAGGTCATGCGCGTCGGGATGATGGATTTCGACTGCGCGATCGCCGCCAGCTTGTCCAGCCGCGCATCGGGCACCGCCACCTCGCCCACATTGGGTTCGATCGTGCAGAACGGAAAATTCGCCGCCTGCGCCGCCGCCGTCCGGGTCAGCGCGTTGAACAGCGTCGACTTGCCCACGTTGGGCAGCCCCACGATTCCCATCTTGAAGCCCATGATGCACCTCTTTGCTCTCGTTCCGGCGCCTTCTATGCCCAAGCCGCGCCCAGCGCAACGCCCCTGCTTTTTCTTGCTTCAAATACTCATTTCCGGCGTCTGCCGTATGCACATGCCATTGCATTTCCGCGCCGCATTCGCCAAACCATGCCGGAACATCACGACGGGAACGCGACATGACACGCATCGACGCCAAATTCGAAGAGCTTCGCAAGGCAGGAAAGAAGGCTTTCGTGGCCTACGTCATGGCCGGCGACCCCGATTTCGACACCTCGCTCGAGATGGTCAAGGGCTTGCCCGGCGCCGGTGTCGACATCATCGAACTGGGCCTGCCGTTCACCGATCCCATGGCCGATGGCCCGACGATCCAGCTTGCGGGCCAGCGCGCGCTCGAAGGCGGGATGACCCTGCAGCGCACGCTCGACATGGCCGCCGAATTTCGCAAAGGCGACGACACCACGCCCATTGTGCTGATGGGCTACTACAACCCGATCTACAATCGCGGGGTCGAGACGTTTCTGAAGGACGCCAAAGAGGCCGGCATCGACGGTCTCATCGTGGTCGACCTGCCGCCCGAGGAAGATGACGAGCTTTGCGTCCCCGCGCAGAAGGCCGGGCTGAACTTCATCCGTCTCGCCACCCCCACCACCGATGACAAGCGCCTGCCCAAGGTGCTGACCAACACCTCGGGCTTCGTCTACTATGTCTCGATCACCGGCATCACCGGGGCGGCGGCGGCCGAGGCCGCCGATGTCGGCCCCGAGGTGAAACGCATCAAGTCGCAGACCGACCTGCCCATCGTGGTCGGCTTCGGCATCCGCACGCCGGAAAGCAGCCGCGAGATCGCCTCGGTCGCCGATGGCTGCGTCGTGGGCTCGGCCATCGTGGGCAAGCTGGCCGACGGCGAAAGCCCGGCGCAGGTGCTCGACTTCGTCAAGGGCCTCGCCGACGGCGCGCATTCCGCCTGAGATCCACGCCGCCCGCGCGGCGCGTTAAGCCTTTCGCGCAACACGATTGCCGCGCCGCGGCGGTGCACGCCCGGTGCATGCGGGGTGCACGCATGTCACCCCCCGTCTGCCACCCTCCCTTGCGGCATTAACCCCTCCCCCGCAGGACTGTCCGCCGCATGGACAAGCACACCCGATCCGGGCTAGTGGTCAGCAGACCTGACCAATGTCCGAGACGTCCGCCATGCCCGTCATCACCAATATCGACGACCTGAAAAAGATCTACCGCCGCCGCGTGCCCAAGATGTTCTACGACTACGCGGAATCGGGCAGTTGGACGGAACAGACCTTCCGCGAGAACACCAGCGATTTCAGTGACATCTACCTGCGCCAGCGCATCGCCGTGGACATGTCCAACCGCTCGACGGCGACCCAGATGATCGGCCAGGACGTCTCGATGCCCGTGGCCCTCGCTCCCGTGGGCCTGACGGGCATGCAGCACGCCGATGGCGAGATAAAAGCCGCCCGCGCCGCCGAGAAATTCGGCGTGCCCTACACGCTGTCCACCATGTCGATCTGCTCGATCGAGGACGTGGCGGCCCACACGGAAAAGCCTTTCTGGATGCAGGTTTACACCCTGAAAGACCATGATTTCATGCAGCGGCTTTTCGACCGCGCCAAGGCCGCCAACTGCTCGGCGGCGGTCATCACCGTCGATCTGCAAGTGCTGGGCCAGCGCCACAAGGACCTCAAGAACGGCCTCAGCGCGCCGCCTAAACTAACTGTTAAGTCCATTGCCGACATGATGACCAAGGTGCAATGGGGCCTCGGTATGCTCGGCACCAAGCGACGGTTCTTCGGCAATATCGTCGGGCACGCCAAGGGCGTGACCGATCCGTCCTCGCTCAGTTCCTGGACGGCCGAGGCGTTCGACGAGGCACTCAACTGGGACCGCATCCGCGAGTTCCGCAAGATGTGGGACGGCCCGCTGATCATCAAGGGCATCATCGACCCGCGTGATGCCAAGGAGGCGCTGAATGTCGGCGCCGATGCCATCGTCGTGTCCAATCACGGCGGACGGCAACTTGACGGTGCGCTTTCCGCCATCCGCGCCCTGCCCCAGATCATGGACGCCGTGGGCGACAAGATCGAAGTCCACCTCGACAGCGGCATCCGCTCGGGGCAGGACGTGCTCAAGGCGCTCGCCCTCGGGGCGAAAGGCACCTATATCGGCCGCGCCTATGTCTACGGCCTTGGCGCCATGGGGCAGGAAGGCGTCACCAAGGCGCTCCAGTGCATCCACAAGGAACTGGATGTCTCGATGGCCTTTTGTGGGCACACCGACATCAACCAGGTCGACCGTGATATCCTGATGGTGCCCCGGAACTTCTCGGGCGACTGGCAGTAACCCCGGAACATCGTCCCATCCCCTGCGTTCGCCTGTCATGCAAACGTAGGAGTCCGGACATGCCCGATACCGTCCTTCAGACCGTCGTGGCGGTCGCCGTCATCATCCTGCTGGCACGGGTCAATGGTCTGCGCTCCTTCTCCAAGATGTCCAGCTTCGACTTCGCCCTGACGCTCGCCAGCGGCTCGGTCGTCGCCACGCTGATGACCACATCCAACCGATTCCTGCCGGGCATCCTCGCGCTCGCCGCGCTCTTTGCCCTGCGCTTCGCCATCTCGGCCCTGCGCGTGCGGTTCCGCGCGGTTGAACATCTTGTGGACACCCGGCCCATCATCCTGATGCACGAGGGCCGCATACTCGACGAGAACCTCAGCCTTGCCCGCGTCACCCGTGCCGACATCCGCGCCAAGCTGCGCGAGGCCAACGCGCTTGAGCCCGATCAGGTTCGCGCCGTTGTGATGGAAGCCACCGGCGACGTCAGCGTCCTGCACGGCGACCGGCTCGACCCGTCCCTGCTCGAAGGCGTTTCCTGGGGCCGTGTGACGCCGCCCGCCCAGACCGTGCGCACCTGACCCGCTGAATCCCGCAAAACCTTGCATATTTGGGCTTTTCAAGCCGCCCTTATTCCTCTAAAGCGACGGCTTCACGCGGGGCTACAGCCTTGGAGGAGCCCCGCCTTTGCATATGGAGAACACACATGGCTGGAGAAATTCCTGATCTTCACGCCCAGGAACGCACGGGGACGGGCAAGGGCGCCGCTCGTGCTGCACGCCGCGACGGCATGGTTCCGGGGATCGTATTCGGGGGCGACGTCGATCCGCTGCCCGTCAACATTCCGTTCAACGTCCTGTTGAAACGGCTGAAACAGGGCCGGTTCAAGTCCACCCTCTTCAACCTCAAGGTTGACGGGCACGACGACGTCCGCGTGATCTGCCGCGACGTTCAGCGCGACGTGGTCAAGGATCTTCCGACCCACTTCGACCTGATGCGCCTGCGCCGCACCACCAAGATCAACCTCTTCATCCCCGTCGAGTTCATCAACGAGGAAGAGTGCGAGGCACTGAAAACCGGTGTTCTGACCGTGATCCGCAACGAGATCGAGCTTGTCGTCACCGCCGGCGACATCCCCGAAAGCATCACTGTCGACCTCAGCCTGATGGAAAACATCGGCGACACGATCACTATCAGCCAGGTCGAACTGCCCGAAGGCGCGAAACCCACCATCGACCGTGACTTCGTGATCTGCAACATCGCGGCTCCGTCGGCGCTGAAATCCGACAGCGATGAAGAGGAAGACGAAGACGTCGCAGCCGATGAGGTCCCGGCAACCGAGCAAGAGGCCGGCCCGGACAGCGTCGAAGAGGCGGAAGGCGGCGAAGACTAAGCTCTTCCCCCACTTACGAAAAAACCAGCGCGAGGGCTCCGGCCCTCGCGTTTTTTTATGCGTGCCGCAAGCGTCGGAAGCACAGGATCCGTCCCCGCGACGGCCCCGGATCGTAGGTCAGGTTCGAATCCGACATGCAATCCACGATCTGCTTGATCACCGCGTCAGGATACTGGTTGGGGTGCAACTCCATCATCACCGCCCGCACATGCGCGGGCCAGGGCGCACCGAACAGATGCCGCTCGGCGCCTTCCACGTCCATGATCACCAGATGCGGGCGATACTCCTTCAGCAGCCCCGCCACCGGCAGCATCGGCACCGACATCAGCTTGTCGGGGTCGGTCTCCTCGTCGGCGATCCGCCCCGCCCAGAACACTTTCTTGGGATCGAACGCGATCTCGTCCGCATCGCCATCCCCGGTCACCGCCCCGTGGACAAGTCGCGTCGCCTGATGCCCGTTCCGATCAAGGTTGTCGCGGATCACCGGCAGCATTGCCGGGTTGGCCTCAACCGTGACCACGTTCGCAGCGCCGGCCACGCCCGCACAGATCGAGGCGATGTACCCCACACCCGCGCCCAGCTCCAGCACGCGCATCCCCTCGCGCAGGCGCATCTGCGCCGCATGGGCCTCGTGCGCCTCGTAGGTGCCGCTTGCCAGCTTGCCCGCGACCCGCTCGTTCAGCATCTCGTCGGGCACCACCAGCGTGACACCGTTCACCGCGTATTCGCCCATGTCCCCTGCCCGTCCTTGCCGCTCTCGTGTTGATTCAACGCGCCCCGCCGCGTAGACCATCCTCACCAAAGAACGGGTGATCGGCAATGCTGCTTTTCGTGGGCCTGGGAAATCCGGGCGGCAAATATGAGAAGAACCGCCACAATATCGGCTTCATGGCGCTCGAGCGCATCGCCTCCGATCACGGCTTCGCGCCATGGCGGTCGAAATTTCAGGGCCAGCTGACCGAAGGCAAGCTCGGCTCTGAAAAAGTCCTGTTGCTAAAGCCCGAAACCTTCATGAACAAGTCCGGCCAGTCGGTCGGCGAGGCCATGCGTTTTTACAAGCTGGAGCCTTCGGACGTCATTGTCTTCCACGACGAGTTGGACCTTGCCCCCGGCAAATGCCGCGTCAAACAGGGCGGCGGCCACGCGGGCCACAACGGCCTGCGCTCGATCCACGCCCATATCGGCGAGGATTACGGCCGCGTCCGCCTCGGTATCGGCCACCCGGGCCGCAAGGATCTGGTGTCGCATTACGTGCTTCAGGATTTCGCCAAGGCCGATGCCGACTGGCTCGACGACCTTCTGCGCGGCCTCTCCGACGGCGCACCCGAACTGGCCGCAGGCCATAACGACAAGTTTCTCAACGCCGTTTCCCTGCGCACCGCGCCCGCCCGCTCCTCGAAATCCACGCCGAAACCCCAAGCCGACGCGAAGCCGGCTGCAAAGCCGGACGCGCCCCCCGATCCCTCCGACACCGAAGACCGCAGCCCGCTGCAAAAGCTGATGGACAAGTTCCGGTAACGCCGCGTTCTTCTTGCCGCCCGGCGCACCGGGTGCTTTCCTGCGCCAAAGGGAGGATTTTAACATGCGCGGCATCCTGAAATGGACGCTCCGGATAATCGGCGTTCTGGCGATCGTCGCCATCGGTATCGGCCTTTGGAAACGCGAGGAAATCGCGCGGCTCATGGCGGTCAACACGCTTTTCGAGTCCGAGCATATCGTCCAGAACTTCTCGAACATGGACAGCGCCTTCCTGCACACGCCCGTGCCGCGCGGCGACGCGCCCGTCATGCCCTTGCCCCCGGGGAATCCCATCACCCTGACCCAAGGCACACAGGATTGGATCGAAGATCGCGCCGTCACCTCGCTGCTGGTCCTGCACCAGGGCGAAGTCGTCCACGAAAGCTATCACCTCGGCACCGCACCGGATGATCGCCGCATAAGCTGGTCAGTGGCCAAGTCCTTCCTGTCCGCGCTGATGGGCGTCGTGGTGGACGAGGGCCAGATCGCCTCCCTCGAGGACCCGGTCACGCAATACGCGCCCGCGCTGAAAGACAGCGCCTATGACGGGGCCACGATCCGCAATGTCCTGCAAATGACCAGCGGCGTGCGCTTCGACGAGGATTACCTTGATTACGATTCCGACATAAACCGCATGGGCCGCGTGCTTGCTCTGGGCGGCACGATGGACGGTTTCGCCGCCGGGCTGGAGGCCCGCGACACGCCCCCGGGGCAGCGCTGGCAATACGTCTCCATCGACACGCATGTCCTTGGCATGATCATCCGCGGCGCCACGGGCCGCGACATCCCCTCGCTTCTGTCGGAAAAGATCATCGCGCCGCTCGGGCTCGAATCCGCGCCCTACTATATCACCGACGGCAAAGGCGTCGCCTTCGTGCTCGGCGGCATCAACCTGACCACGCGCGACTATGCCCGCTTCGGCCTGATGATCGAACAGAACGGACAGTTGGGCGGCCAGCAGGTGGTGCCCGCCGACTGGATCGCCGCGTCCACGGAACCAAGCGCCCCGACCGAGCCGGGACAAATCGGCTACGGCTACCAATGGTGGATCCCCGAGGGCTCGGAGCCGGGCCAGTTCATGGCGCGCGGCATCTACGGGCAGTATATCTATATCGACCAGGCGCGCGACGTGGTCATCGTCACAACCGCCGCCGACCGCGCCTTTCGCGAGCCGGGCGTGAACGATGCCAACATCGACATGTTCCGCCGCATCGCGGGCGCGCTCTGACGCCGCGACACACCGCCTCCCTTGCCCCGCTTCCGCCGGGCGTGCAGGATGTGGCCAACCGGATCAGGGAGCATCGCATGGCAATCGAAATGGACACCTCCGTCAACGTGCTGGGCGGCAAGCTCGAAAGCTGCTCCACCGCGCCGATGACCGGCTTTTTCCGCGACGGGCATTGCAACACATGTTCCGAAGATCAGGGCAGCCACACGGTCTGCGCCCTGATGACCGCCGAGTTCCTCGCCTATTCGAAATACGTCGGCAACGATCTCTCCACGCCGCGCCCCGAATTCGGCTTTGACGGTCTCAAGCCCGGCGACCACTGGTGCCTCTGCGCCGGCCGCTTCCTGCAAGCCCATGACGAAGGCTGCGCGCCCAAGGTGCGGCTCGAGGCGACCCACGCCCGCGCGCTCGACATCGTGCCCATCGACGTGCTGAAACAGCACGCCTCCGGCGAGACTTCGTAAGGCCCTCTCGCGCCACTTCAGATGCGCTTTCAGGTGTCCGCCTGCGATCCACACGGTGATCGAATGCTGCGAAAGCCTGCACGGCATTCGGCAGAAATTCAGGAACTCGCATCGCAACGACACGTTCTTTCTCCGGGACGTCAATACCGGAGGAGTGACGCCACACCCGTCCTCCCGACCGTTTGAAAAAACGAAAGGAGACATGACGATGAAAACCCTGACAACAACGATCCTGACTTCCGCCGCGCTGGCCACAGCCGCCCCCGCGCTGGCGCAACAGAGCGACGGCGAGACCGACATGTCCGCCTTCTGCGAAACCGCCTTCATGCCGGCCGACCAGAACAAGGACGGCTTCATGAGCGAACAGGAAATCAAGGACGCGCGCGACGCCGAATTCGCTGCGCTCGATCTCAACAAGGATGGGTCGGTCGACCGCGAGGAAATGGTCAACTGCATCGGCAAGGCCGAGCAGAACAACCGCGAAGCCATGACGCAGGCGGGCAACGACAAACCCGACTGGGCTGATCTCGACGCCGGCGACAAGACCGAACTCAGCGTCGAGGAATACCAGGACCTGACCAACAAGGCTTGGCGCACCGATGACAGCGACATGAAATCGGCCGTGTCCACCGACACCGACAATGCCGAGGAATTCGCAAAAACCGCCGTCGACCGCTTCAAGATGTATGACAGCGACGGCGACGGCATCATCACGCAGGCTGAATATGAAGGCGAAATCGACAAGGACTGGAGCGAGAAGGCCCTGCAAAAGCGCTTTGACGCGATGGATGCCGACGGCTCCGACTCGCTGTCGCCACAGGAATACCGCGGTGCCGGGACCAAGGCGCTCGACATGACCGCAGGCACGTCCGAAAGCAAAAACATGGACAGCGGCGACAGCGCCGATGCCTCGGACAGCAGTAACACCAGCGCGAGTGAAACGCAAAACGCCAGCGACGAAACCACCGTTCCGGTCGTGATCTACTACTACTCGCTCGTTTAGGCTGACGAAGATCTGCGATCCGAATGACGATGGAACGGCGCGCCGGACCTCACCGTTCGGCGCGTTTTCTATCTCGCGGCGCCAAGCGTCGTCGAGAGGACCTGTGTGATGTGGTTTCGCCCATGGCAACCTATCGCCAGAATCGCGTGCCCCGTTGGTGCTGACTTGCTCTGCATCCTCACGGCGCTACCTCTACCGCATGTACTGCGCCAGTCGGCGCGTTAGTACCAGTAAGCGAAGGAATCCCGCATGCGACGCATTATTGCTTTCTCCGCTACCGCTATCCTGCTTTCCAGTGCGGCCATGGCCGACGACACTGTCGCTGACTCCAACTCCGGGACCACGCCGGAACAGCTGGAACTCAACGCAGCTGGTTTTCTTTTCGACGACTCGATTCGCGAAGACGGCGAGGCCGATCCAGACGGCGACGAAGCCGCAGACGGCGATCGCGGCAACGATGAAGACAGCTCGGACGACAAAGACCAGGAAACCGAGGATGAAAAAGACGACGACTGACCGTCCTCACGCCTTGCCCGGGGGTGTGGCGCCCTAGTCGCCTTCACCCATCTCGAAGCCCAGGTGCCGCGCGACGGTAAAGATGTCCTTGTCGCCCCGTCCGCACATGTTCATGCACAGGATGTGATCCTTCGGCAGGTCAGGCGCGATCTTCATCACGTGGGCCAGCGCGTGGCACGGCTCCAGCGCCGGGATGATCCCTTCGGCCTCGCAGCACAGCTTGAACGCCTCCAGCGCTTCCTTGTCGGTGATCGACACGTATTTTGCGCGCCCGATCTCGTGCAGCCACGAATGCTCTGGCCCGATCCCCGGGTAATCGAGGCCCGCCGAAATCGAGTATCCCTCCAGGATCTGCCCGTCATCGTCCTGCAGCAGGTAGGTCCGGTTGCCATGCAGCACCCCGGGACGCCCGCCGGTCAGTGACGCGCAGTGTTCCATCTTCTCGTTCACGCCCTTGCCGCCGGCCTCGACGCCGATGATGTTGACCTCTTTGTCGTCAAGGAACGGGTAAAACAGCCCCATCGCGTTCGACCCGCCGCCGATGGCCGCGATGATCGTGTCGGGCAGACGGCCCTCGGCCTCCTGCAATTGTTCCTTGGCTTCCTTGCCGATGATCGACTGGAAGTCGCGCACCATCGCCGGATAGGGATGCGGCCCCGCCACCGTGCCGATGCAATAGAACGTGTCGCGCACGTTGGTCACCCAGTCGCGCAGCGCGTCGTTCATCGCGTCCTTCAGCGTGCCGCGACCGCTGGTCACCGGGATCACCTCTGCACCAAGCAGCTTCATGCGGAACACGTTGGGTCGCTGGCGTTCCACGTCATGCGCGCCCATGTAGACAACGCATTTCAGCCCGAACTTGGCACAGACCGTGGCGGTGGCGACCCCATGCTGGCCCGCGCCCGTCTCTGCGATGATCCGGGTCTTGCCCATGCGCCGCGCCAGCAGGATCTGCCCCAGCACGTTGTTGATCTTGTGTGCGCCGGTGTGGTTCAACTCGTCGCGCTTCATGTAGATCTTTGCGCCGCCCAGCCGCTCGGTCAGACCTTCGGCATGGTACATCGGGCTCGGCCGGCCGACGTAATGCTTCCACAGGAAATCCATCTCGTCCCAGAAGCTCTGGTCGGTCTTGGCGTTCTCGTACTGCTCTTCCAGTTCCAGGATCAGCGGCATCAGCGTCTCGGACACGAAGCGCCCGCCGAAATCTCCGAAACGGCCCTTCTCGTCCGGGCCGGTCATGAAGGAGTTGAAGAGATCGTTCATGGTCATCATCCCTGTTTGCTTGCGCCTCAATATGGCACGGGCCCACCGTTTTCCAGCGCATTCCTGTGCGACACGCGGCCCCGAGAATATTCGTACGAATATTCTCGGGCGCTCACCTCATCCGAACGACATAACCAGTGCTCAGCAATTCCGGCTCGGCCAGCAGGAAGGGCCGGAACGACGGCGTGGTGTAAATCACCTCCCACGCGCCCGAGGCCGCAAGCTTGTCCAGAACCGGCGGAAAGCCCTGCTCCTCGTACGTCGCATCCAGCAGGTTGAACACGCCAATGCCCCCGGGCCGCGTCACCCGAGCCAGATGTTCCAGCGTCACCGGCGGCGCATGGCCCGGCCCGAACGCCCCAACGCAGACGAACCCTGCAAAGGCATCATCGTCAAAGGGCAACCCGACGCCGGTATCGGCCACCTCCAGTTGCTCGTAGGCCCCGGTCCTGTCGGCAAACTTCAGCATATCCGGAGACAGGTCGCAGCCGACGACCCGGCCATATTCCATCAGCCGCAGCGTCTCGCCCACCAGCCCGGTGCCACAACACGCGTCCAGCACCGGCGCGTCCGTCTCGCCCAGATACCGGCCCAACAGCGCCGCGCCCAACCCGGGCAGGCGGAAGCCCTGGCTCAGGCAATCGGCATCATAGCCGGTCGACCAATTGTCATAAATCGCCCGCGATTCCTCGGGCGTCTTGGCTCCGTAAACATCGTCCAGATCCTGCTTGTCCATGCGTCTCTCCTTTGCTTCAACTTGGGCAAAGCGAACCGAAGCGTCAATCCAGTGTCAGCTTGAACCCGGTATGCGACGCCACGAAGCCAATGCGCTCGTAAAATCGGTTGGCATCGTTCCGGGTGGCGTTCATCGTCAGCTGCACCAACGTGCACCCCGCGGCCCTCGCCCGCGCCTTGACGTCCTCGAACATCGCCTCACCCACGCCCTGCCCACGCTTATAGCCCGCCACGCGCACGCTTTCCACCTGCGCCCGCCGCGCGGCGCGCAGCGACAGCCCGCTGATAAAGGTGATCTGGTAGGTGGCGACGATCCGGCCCGCTTCGTCCTCGCCCACGATCAGATGGTTGTTGCCCTCGTTTCGCATCCGCGCAAAGGCGGCCTCGTAAAGCGCGGGCTCGGCACCCTCGCGCCCCTGCCCCAGCATGTCATCGGTCAAAAGCGCCACCACGGCAGCGACATCCGCCTGTCCCGCCTCACGGAACCGGATCATGCCCGCGCCGCGTCGGCGAAGGCGCGCATCTTGCCGTGGTCCTTGACCCCCGGCGCGCTTTCCAGCGCCGACGAAAGATCAAGCTGCCGCGCCCCCGTCACCCGAATCGCCTCGGCCACGTTGTCCACGGTCAGCCCCCCGGCCAGCATCCACGGCACGGACCACTCCCGCCCCGCGATCAGGCTCCAGTCAAAGCTCTCGGCATTGCCGCCCGGGCGGGTGGCGTCCTTCGGCGGCTTGGCATCCAGCAGGATCTGGTCCGCCACCGCCGCGTACCGGTCGATCGCCTCCAGATCCCCCGCCTCGCGCACGCCCACGGCTTTCATCACCGGCAGGCCATAGCGGGCCTTGATCTCGGCCACGCGTTCGGGGCTCTCCTGCCCATGCAATTGCAACATGTCCAGCGGTACGACGTCCGTCAGCTCGTCCAGCAACGTGTCGTCCGCATCCACCACCAGCGCCACCTTGGCCACGCCGGGCGGCACCGCCAGCGCCATCTCGCGCACGAGCTGGGGCGTCACGTATCGCGGCGATTTCGGGAAAAACACGAACCCTACATAGGCTGCCCCCGCCGCCACCGCGGCAGGGATATCCTCGGGCCGGGTCAGCCCGCACATCTTGATCCGAATGTCCTGCGCCATGACGCAGCGGGTTAGCTGGCCTCGTCCAGAAGCGCAAGCACCTCGTCCTGGTCCTTGTGCTTCTCGCCTTTCAGCCGCCGCACCTCGGCCCGCAGACGCGCCATCTCCCGCGCCTGCCGCGCGGCTGCCGCGCGCTCCTTGGCCTCGCGGATCCATTCCCAGATGAACCCGATTACCAGACCCGCAAGAATGCCGCCGAACATCACGATGAACAGCGGAAGCTCGTAGGACGGGTTCAGCGCCGCCATGCCGCCCAGTTCCTCGGGCAGGATCTGCACCTCGACAAACTGCCGGTTGGCCAGCGCGATCAGGATAAGCGCCAGTCCGAAGATGGCGATCGAAAGGTAACGGATATAACGCATCAGGATTTCCCGTTCAGCCGTTCACGCAACAGCTTGCCGGCCTTGAAGAACGGCACATGTTTTTCCTCGACCTGCACCGACTCGCCGGTGCGCGGGTTGCGCCCGGTCCGGGCATCGCGCTTCTTGACCGAGAACGCACCGAAGCCGCGCAGTTCGACACGGTTGCCTTCGGCCATGGCATTGGTGATTTCATTGAAAATCGTGTTCACGATGCGCTCGACGTCACGCTGATACAAATGTGGATTCTCGTCGGCGATCTTCTGGATTAATTCCGACCTTATCATCGGTTCCCCCCGGGCGTTGTTCTTGGTTCGCGCAGCGTATCGACTTTAACGACTATAGATAGAAAAAGCGCAATTAGGAACTGCAACCTACCGGATAAACTCGGAAATTCGCCGGGAAAAAGCGCGCGACGCTGCCGCGTGCAGTTCTTTGCCTACCCGAAAGACCGGCATCGTGCCCCCCCTGTCGGCAGGGTCCGGCGCATATGGCCATGATTCGGGCGCACCCGGAGGCCTCCTGTCGCTCGGGCGTGCAATCGGCTCGAATACGGTGCGCGGTGCGCGAAAACCGCCTCGGATCAAGGACCCGCCGGCAGACCGGAACAAGACGAAAAAAGGCCCCGCGCATTTGCGGGGCCCTTCCAATTTCCAAACCGTAGCCGGCTTACTTGTCGTCGTCGCCTTTCAGCGCGGCGCCAAGGATGTCGCCCAGCGAGGCGCCCGAATCCGAGCTGCCATACTGTTGCACGGCTTCTTTCTCTTCGGCGATCTCGCGTGCCTTGATCGACAGGCCCAGACGGCGGGTCTTGCTGTCGACGTTGGTCACGCGCACGTCGACCTTGTCACCGACCGAGAAACGCTCGGGGCGCTGTTCGGAACGGTCACGCGACAGGTCGGAGCGGCGGATGAAGGATTTCATGCCTTCGTATTCCACCTCGATGCCGCCATCCTCGATCGAGGTGACCTCGACGGTGATGATCGAGCCGCGCTTCACGCCGCCCACGGCCTCGGCGAACTTGTCGCCGCCCAGGTTCTTGATCGACAGCGAGATACGCTCTTTCTCCACGTCCACTTCGGAAACGACCGCCTGCACGACGTCGCCCTTCTTGTAGCTCTGGATCGCGTCTTCGCCGCGTTCGTCCCAGCTGAGGTCGCTGAGGTGGACCATGCCGTCGATGTCGCCTTCCAGGCCGATGAACAGGCCGAACTCGGTGATGTTCTTGACCTCGCCCTCGACCTCGGTGCCCTCGGGATGGGTTTCCGCGAACACTTCCCACGGGTTGCGCATGGTCTGCTTGAGGCCCAGCGACACGCGGCGCTTGGCCTGGTCGATCTCCAGCACCATGACCTCGACCTCCTGGGAGGTGGACACGATCTTGCCGGGATGCACGTTCTTCTTGGTCCAGGACATTTCCGAGACGTGCACCAGGCCCTCGACACCGGGTTCCAGCTCAACAAACGCACCGTAGTCGGTGATGTTCGTGACACGGCCGGTATGCACCGATTCCAGCGGGTACTTGGCAGCCACCAGATCCCACGGATCGTCCTGCAGCTGTTTCATGCCCAGGCTGATGCGGTGGGTTTCCTTGTTGATCTTGATCACCTGGACCTTGACGGTCTCGCCGATGTTCAGGATCTCGGAGGGGTGGTTCACACGGCGCCATGCCATGTCGGTCACGTGCAGCAGGCCGTCGACACCGCCCAGGTCCACGAAGGCCCCGTATTCGGTGATGTTCTTGACCACGCCGTCCACGGCCTGACCTTCGGTCAGGTTGCCGATGACTTCCGCACGCTGCTCGGCGCGGCTCTCTTCCAGGATGGCACGGCGCGACACAACGATGTTGCCGCGGCGGCGGTCCATTTTCAGGATCTGGAAGGGCTGCTTGAGACCCATCAGCGGGCCGGCATCGCGCACGGGGCGCACATCGACCTGAGAACCGGGCAGGAACGCCACGGCGCCGCCCAGATCGACGGTGAAACCGCCCTTGACCCGGCCAAAGATCGCGCCTTCGACGCGCGCGTCGTCTGCGTATGCTTTTTCCAGGCGGTCCCAGGCTTCCTCGCGGCGGGCCATTTCACGGGAAATGACGGCTTCGCCACGGGCGTTCTCTGCCGAGCGCAGGAACACTTCGACCTCGTCGCCCACTTCGATTTCGGGCGCTTCACCGGGATTTGCGAATTCCTTGAGTTCGACGCGGCCTTCCATCTTGTAGCCGACGTCGATGATGGCTTGTCCCGCTTCAACCGCGATGACCTTGCCTTTGACAACCGATCCCTCTTGGGGCGTGTCCATTTCGAGGCTTTCATTAAGGAGGGCCTCGAATTCCTCCATCGATGCGTTTTGAGCCATGTGGCGTTTCAATCCTAACGTTTCGTTGTGTCCGGCCGCGCGGTTGTCTCCGCCGGTCTTCAGGGTTTCGTTGGTCAGACGGGCCGCCTCATATACGCAAAACAAAGAGGGCCGGTATTCCCGACCCTGCTCGCTCTCAATGCTCTGCGGCGGTTCCGCCTTGTCGACGAGGGGCGCTATAGCCCGCTCGGCCATGACAATCAAGGGGTTTCGTGCCCTTCGGCCTTCTCCAGCAGCCGCAGCTGCAGGTACGCGCCCGGCGTCCGGCGCATCACGCTTTGGCCTTTGAACGGCCCGTTGGGGTTCGACACCTCCACATGCACCTCGCCGCCCGCCGACAGGTCGACGTAAAGGATGTTGCTGGCGCACCAGTCAATCGTGGCTCTCAGCGTATGCTGGGTCGCCGCCACCTCGACGCTCAACTGGCTGTTGCGCTTGATGTGCCCGACCTCCTCGCCGGTCACGCTCAGCCGGTAGGCCCGGAACCTGTCCATCCATCCGCCACCGCGGTGAAAGGTGATGGTCGCCGTCACAGCACCGCACGCACCCGCGCGACCTCGGCACAGGCCGCTTCGACCGCGCCTTCGATCGACAATGCCGTCGTGTCCAGCAATATCGCGTCAGATGCGGGCTTCAGCGGCGCCGTGGCCCGCGCCGAGTCGCGTTCGTCGCGCTGGCGCAGGTCAGCCAGAACCTCGTCATAGGTCGTCTCGGCCCCCTTGCTCACCAGTTCTTCCAGCCGCCGTTGTGCGCGCACGTCGTCGCTTGCCGTCACGAACAGCTTCACGTTGGCGTCGGGGCAGATCACCGTCCCGATATCGCGCCCGTCCAAGACCGCGCCGCCCGCCCGGGCCGCGAAGGCGCGCTGAAACTCCACCAGCGCGGCGCGCACTTCGGGCACCGCGGCCACCCGGCTGGCGGCCTGTCCCACCTCGGCAGAGCGCAGGTCGTCCGCTTCAAGGTCCTCGGCCGTCAACGCGCGCGCGGCATCCACCGGCTCGGTCCCGTCCAGCGTCCGCCGTCCCGTCGCGCGGTACAGCAGCCCTGTGTCCAGGTGCGCGAACCCGAACCGCTTGGCCACCGCACGCGCGACCGTGCCCTTGCCCGCCGCCGCCGGCCCGTCGATCGCAACCGTGAAACCCATCTTCTGCCCTGCCTTGTTCAGCCCGCCGCGCGCACGATACGCCCGCGAACACTCTGTTTCCGTATTCCGCCCGGCTTTATGGGTCAAAACACCCCAGTACGGCAAGAAAAAGGCAAATCCTCCCTATTCCTGGCGTCTTTCAAGCCCACATCGAGCCTATGAAAAGTGATGCTGCCAAAACCATGAGTAACGATCAATCAACGGATACACCCGCAATCCAGCTTGGACCTCCCGCACCGAGGCGACGCTCGCGCCCGTTCGTGCGCCGCGCCTGGGGCCAGGGGCTCTTGTCCGGCCTGCCCTTCGCCGAGGTGGTCCTGCTGGCGGGGTTCCTGATGTCCGCGGGCATGTTCCTGACCATCGACCACGAACCTGCCACCACTGAAGCCGGTGATGCCCGGCCGGACGCCCATACGCGCTAATCCGCGCGCCGGTCATTCGCTGATCGTGTGGTGATGAGGCTTGGAGCGGGTAGCGGGAATCGAACCCGCGCGTTCAGCTTGGGAAGCTGACAGGCTACCATTACATCATACCCGCCTGCGCGACCGCTAGGTATGACGCCGGTTGTCCCCGGTCAAGACGGATTCGGCGCAGCACCGCCTCATTCGGCCGCCCGCACCCCTGTATAGGTATAGGTTTCCACGTCCCCGTCCAACGTGCTGGCCACCAACAGGCCGACCCCCATTTCCGGCAGGTAATGATAGCGCTCGGTATAGGTCGGGTTGTCGTTGAAGGTCAGGTCGATCTCGAAGGCCGGATAGGCGCAAGCTCCCAGCTCGATCGTCGTCATCGGCCCCGATGTCGCTGTTCCCCCGCCGCTGCTGTCGTTGCGCCATTCCGCGTCGGGACGGGGTTCGTCCCACTCCTCCAGATCGGCGTAACTGGCGAAGACATCCTTCTGTCCGACCCTCACGACCCCGTCCTCGATCGGTGTCGAACTGGCCAGGTAAAGCCCGTGCCGCGTCTCCAGGACCGACCCCGAGCCGTCGGGAAACTCGGTCTGGATCAGGATTTGTTCCGGGGCAAAGCGCCGGTGCGTCTCGGTCATCCCGTCGCGGGTCTCGAACACCACGCCGGTTTCTAGCGCCTCGGCGCCCGGGCATGCCATCGCGGGCAGGGCCGTCGCTGCGGTTGCAAGGAAAAGGGGCAGCAAAAGGGATTTCGGTGTCATATCGGCCAGATCAATCAGTTGCGCCACGTCGGGCAGGAAAATGAGAAACACGCCGCCGCAGCGGACGCGCGGGGGCCATGGCCCTACTCTGCGCAATCACCCGCCGCCGCGCAATCCCTTGTCTGCCGTCGGCTCAGCCGCGCCGCCGCCGGCGCCGTCCGCCCTCTTCCCCGCCGCCGGTATTGAACGACGGGTTCGGCAAAGGCGCGACCTTGGCCAGTTCCGGGAACGGGTCGGTCTTGTGCGGAATGGCGTTCGCGGCCACGAAATGCTCCTGGAACTTGGGTTCGATGGCGGTCTCGACCTTGGTGATCTCGCGCACGACCCGCTCGATCTCGCGCCGCGCGCCCACGTTGCACAGCGCGATCCGTGCGCCCGTGCCTGCCGCGTTGCCCGCACTGGTCACCTTGTCCAGCGGCACATCGGGGATCATCCCCAGCACCATCGCGTGCTTGGCGCTGATATGCGCACCAAAGGCCCCGGCCAGCACCACGCGGTCCACCTTGTCCACGCCACGCTCGTCCATAAGCAACCGCGCCCCGGCATAGAGCGCCGACTTGGCCAGCTGGATCGCCCTGATGTCACCCTGCGTCACGGTGATGCGCGGGCCACCCTCGGCCGTGGCGTCATGGATGAGATACGAATGCGTCCGCCCCTCGGCCACCATCCGCGCGGTTCCGGTCGCCTCGGCCGATCCGATCAGCCCGCTTTCATCCATCAGCCCCGCCATGCGCAGCTCGGCCACCGCCTCGATGATGCCCGACCCGCAGATGCCGGTGATCCCGCCAGCGCCCACTTCCTCGGCAAAGCCGTCTTCGTCCGACCACTTCTCCGAGCCGATCACGCGGAACCGCGGCTCTTTTGTCTCCGGGTCGATCCGGATTGCCTCGATCGCGCCGGGCGCCGCCCGCTGCCCGCTGGAAATCTGCGCCCCTTCAAAGGCCGGGCCGGTGGGCGAGGAACAGGCCAGAACCCGGCTCTTGTCGCCCAAAAGGATCTCGGCATTGGTGCCCACATCCACGATCAGCGCCAGATCCTCGGATTTCCCCGGCTCCTCGCTCAGCGCCACGGCGGCACAATCCGCGCCCACGTGCCCCGCAATGCAGGGCAGTACGTAGACCCGCGCCCGCGTGTTGATCGCGCTCAACTCCAGTTCCCGTGCCTCCAGCGCCATGCTGTCCGACGTGGCCAGCGCAAACGGCGCCTGCCCCAACTCCACCGGGTCGATCCCCAGCAGAAGGTGATGCATCACCGGGTTGCAGACAAACACCGTCTCCACGATCAGGCTCGGATCGATCTCGGCTTCCTTGGCGATTTCCTCGGCCAGCGTGTTGATCGCCTCACGCACCGCGCGGGTCATCTCCTGGTCGCCGCCGGGGTTCATCATCGCATAGCTCACCCGGCTCATCAGGTCCTCGCCGAACCGGATCTGCGGGTTCATGATGCCGGAACTGGCCTTCACCTCGCCGCTTTCCAGATCGGTCAGATGCGCCGCCACCGTGGTCGATCCAAGGTCGATCGCCAGCCCGTAGAGTCCGCTTTCGTGCAGACCCGGCCAGATCTCGATCACCCGCGGCACGCTGTCCAGATGCGACTGGTGCAGCGCCACGGTCACCCGGAACTTGCCCTTGCGCAGCACCGGCTGCAACTTCGACAGCAGCGTCAGGTCGGCGGTGATCTCGGGGATCTCCCACTGTTCGCGCAGCGCCCGCTCCAGCCGCTCCAGGTCGCCCGTCGGCTCGTGCATGTCCGGCTCGTCCACCTCGACGAAATACAGCCGAGTCGCCGGGTCCATCTGGATCACGCGGGCCGAGGCCGCCTTGCGCACCACCTGCTTGTGCACCTGGCTTTCCGGCGGCACGTCGATCACGATGTCGCCCATCACCTGCGCCTGGCAGCCCAGCCGCCGCCCCGCCTTCAGCCCACGCTTCTGATCATAGCGCTCCTCGACCGCGTTCCACTCCGACAGCGCGCCCTGATGCACGGTCACGCCGTGCTTGGAAAACTCGCCATAGCCGGGCGTGATCTGGCACTTGGAGCATATCCCCCGCCCGCCACAGACCGAGTCGAGGTCGACACCCAACTGCCGGGCCGCGGTCAGCACCGGCGTGCCTTTCGGGAACCGCCCGCGCTTGCCCGAGGGCGTGAATACCACCAGTGGATCGGTCTCGTTCATCTTGCATCGCCTTTGGCCAAAGCACGTCCCAGCGGCACCATACCGCTTTCCCGCGCCGCCGAAAGCCTGCGACCGGCAGAATCTGGCACGCCCGCGACCCCGAAAATTCATACGAATTTTCGCCGCCAAAGATTATTCGTACGAATAATCTCCGGCTTCTGGCTCAGACGCGCCTGATCTTTGCCCCCAGCGCGGTCATCAGCGTCTCGAATACCGGAAAGGACGTGGCGATCGGCCCGCCATCATCAACGCTTACGGGCGCTTTGGACGCCAGCCCCAACACCAGGAACGACATGGCGATCCGGTGATCCAGATGGCTGGCACAGGTCGCACCGCCCGGCACGCCACCCGCGCCCATGCCTTCGACGATCCACCAGTCCTCGCCCTCCTCGACCGTCACGCCACAGGCGCGCAGCCCCGCGGCCATCGCGTCGATCCGGTCGCTTTCCTTGACGCGCAGTTCCTTGACCCCGCGCATCACCGTCCGCCCCGTCGCGCAGGCCGCAACGACCGACAACACCGGGTATTCGTCGATCATGCTCGCCGCGCGCTCGGGCGGCACCTCGATGCCCTGCATGCCAGGCGAAAAGCGCGCCCGCAGGTCCGCCACCGGCTCGCCGCCTTCCTCGCGCTCATTCTCATAGGTCAGGTCCGCGCCCATCTCGCGCAGCGTGGTGAACAGCCCCGCCCGCGTCGGGTTCAGCCCGATATTGGGCACCAGCACGTCCGACCCTTCGGTGATCAACGCCGCACAAACCGGGAAAGCCGCGCTCGACGGGTCGCGCGGCACGACAATGGTCTGAGGCGTCAACTCGGGCTGCCCGGTCAGTGTGATGACGCGGCCCTCCTCGGTGACCTCGGTCGAGATCTCGGCCCCGAACCCGGCCAGCATCCGCTCGGTATGATCGCGCGTCGCCTCCGCCTCGATCACCACGGTCTGCCCCGGCGCGTTCAACCCCGCCAGCAGTACGGCCGATTTCACCTGCGCCGACGGCACCGGCACCGCGTAGCGCACCGGCACCGGCTCCCGCGCGCCCACAATCGTCATCGGCAGACGCCCACCCTCGCGCCCGACGGCGCGCGCACCGAACAGCGCCAGCGGGTCGGTCACCCGTGCCATGGGCCGCCCGTTCAGACTGGCATCCCCGGTGAACGTCGCGGTGATGGGCGAGGTCGCCATCGCCCCCATGATCAGCCGCACGCCGGTCCCCGAATTGCCACAGTCGATCACGTGGCCCGGCTCGGCAAAGCCGCCGACACCCACCCCGTGCACGTGCCAGACGCCGTCCGCGTCTCGCTCCACCTCGGCACCCATCGCCCGCATGGCCTTGGCCGTGTCCAGCACGTCCTCACCCTCCAGCAGGCCGGTCACCACGGTCTCGCCCACGCTGAGCGCCCCAAGGATCAGGCTGCGATGCGAGATCGACTTGTCGCCGGGCACATGCGCCTCGCCTTTCAAGCCAGAGGACAGACTGGATTGCATCGGAACGGGCGCGCCATGACCAGACATCGGACATCCTTCTTTCAACACTTGTCCCGCTGATAGCGCAGCCCCCGGTCAGCGTCCATCACGCCTTTCCTCTGGCCATGAATATCTGGGGGGGGGGG
>NZ_JASHIN010000018.1:0-87947 GCF_030733705.1 Roseovarius sp. MMSF_3298 | reverse complement strand
GGGGGCGAAGGGGCTGGGGGAGCATGTGCTGATCCCGACCGCCCCCGCGATATTGAACGCGATCCGGGATGCCACCGGGGCGCTGGTGACACGTCTGCCCGCGTTGCCGCACAGGGTGCTGGCGGCCATCCGGGATGCCCGCGATGGCTGAGCGGGCGAGCGAGGAGAAGATCCGCTGCGATGCGTGTCCGGTGATGTGCTACATCGCGCCGGGCAAGATCGGGGCGTGCGATCGCTATGCCAACGAGGATGGCCGGATTGTGCGCTGTGATCCGCTGACCATACTTGACCGTAGGGTTGCCAAGGGGGACGCGGTGAAGCCGTTCCTTGGGCCGGAATGGGATGGTGAGGTTCTGGGCGGCGAGGAGGTGTTCGTTAGTGGTGTGGGGGCGGGCACGACCTATCCCGATTACAAGCCCGCGCCGTTCATCGTCAGCCGCGAGGTGGAGGGGGCCGATTTCGTCACCGTGGTGACCGAGGCGATCTATTCCTATTGCGGGGTGAAGGTGAAGATCGACACGGACCGCCACCTCGGGCATGAGGCCGCCACCGTGCGCGCGGGCGGCGAGGCGGTGGGGCATGTGACCACGTCGGAATATGGCTCGCAGATGTTGTCTTTGGGCGGGGTGGATCATCTGACCGGGGGCGGCAAACCCGAGGGACGTGCGACCTGTGATGCGCTTCTGCGGCTGTGCAACCGCGAGGCGGTGGAGCTGGAGATCGACGACGGCGCGACCGTGGTGGTGCAGGCGGGGCAGGCACCCGTGGTCAACGGCCAGCTCGAGGAACGGATGCGCGTCGGCTGTGGCTCGGCCACCATCGGCATGTTCGCCAGTCAGTGGCACGGGCTGGTGGACGAGGTGGTGGTGGTGGACGACCACATCACCGGCGTGGTCAGCGAACACCAGGCGGGCAAGGTGCTGGGCTGGCCGGATACGGGGATACGGATCAAGGGGCGCCGGTCGACGCCGGGGCGGTATTTCAAAGTGGCCGAGCCGGGGCAGGGCTGGGGCGGTACGGACCTGGACGATCCGTTGGCGATCTTGAACCCGTGGCTGGAGAAGAAGGGCGCGAGACCGGGGCTGACGCTGTTGATGGTGAGCACGACGGGCGAGCATCACGGGTACTATGTGCTGGACGATGATTTGCGGCCGCGTGAGGCGGCGTTGCCGGAGGTGCTGAAATCATCCGTGGACCTGATTGCCGAGAATTGCGAACCGGCGCTTTGCACGGTGATGTTCCAGGCGGGTGCGGGCGGGTCGCTGCGGTCGGGCGTGACGCAGAACCCAGTGAAGCTGACCCGATCTGTGCAAGCGCTGAAGACGCGTGTGACCTGTGGCGGCGCGCCGGCCTTTGTCTGGCCCGGGGGCGGGATCACGTTGATGGTCGACGTGTTGACGATGCCGGAAGGATCGTTTGGGCATGTGCCGACGCCCGCCTTGGTGGCGCCGCTGGAATTCACGCTGAGCCGCGCGGATTACCGGGCGCTGGGCGGGCATGATGCGGCTGTGCGGACGGTGAGCGATATCCTGAAGCATGGCGGCGAATACGGCAGTGCGGTGCGTTTCGTGGAGCGCGATTGATGTCGGGGCCGCAGGCGAACTGGCTGCCGGATGGGCGGCGGCTGCACCTGCATCACGGGCCGATCGACATGATCGTGGGTGTCGAGGGCGCGGGACGCGACGCGGCGTTTCAAAGAGCGGTGGCGAGATTCGGGGCGTTGCTGGACGAATTGGTGGCGGAGTTGCCGCGCTTGCGCCGTCCCTGTGGCGGGCCGGTCGAGGCCGAGACGGCGCAGCGCATGGTCGAGGCAGTCCGGCCCTTCGCGCCTGACTTCGTCACGCCGATGGCGGCAGTGGCGGGCGCGGGGGCGGAAACGATCCTGGCCGCCGTGCTGGCAGGGCCGGGGGTGTCCAAGGGGTATGTGAACAACGGCGGGGACGTGGCGTTTCACATCGCACCGGGCGAGACGATGACGGCGGCCATCGCAAGCCCGGTGCCGGGCACTGTCACCTTGCGGGCCTGGGATCCGGTGCGTGGCGTTGCAACCTCGGGCGCGGGGGGGCGGAGCCATTCGCTGGGGATTGCTGACGCGGTGACGGTGCTGGCGCAAGGTGCGGCAACGGCGGACGCCGCCGCGACGATGATCGCCAATGCCGTGGACCTGCCGGGGCATCCGGCGATCGTCCGCGTTCCGGCCTGTGACCTGTCGCCCGACAGTGATCTTGGCGAGCGCGCGGTGACGCAGGAGGTCGGCACGCTGGATGTTTGCGAGATCGCGACGGCGTTGGAGGCCGGGCGCGGCTATGCCGCGAGACTGGTCGCGCGCGGGATCATCCAGGCCGCCTGCCTGAGCCTGCGGGGCGCTTGCGTGACCGTTGGCGAGACTGTCATGATCGAAGAAAGGGACCCTGAACATGCCTGATTTCACCCTGCGCAAGACCGCGTTGTTCGTCGAGGAGATCCACCATGACGGCGGGCCGGTCGCGGACCTGCCGCGTCGCCGCGCCGCGATGGCGGCTCTGGTGAAAAACCCGTTTGCCGGAACCTATGCGGAGGATCTGCAGTCGGCCATGGAGGACCTGAATCCGCTGGGTCTGATGATGACCGACCGGCTGATCGAGGCGATGGGCGGTGTCGGGGGCATCGACGGCTATGGCAAGGCTGCCATGGCGGGTGAGGCCGGCGAGCTGGAGCATACGGCGCTCTGGCACGTGCCGGGCGGTTACGCGATGCGCGCGCGGCTGGGCGAGGCGAAGGCGATCGTGCCCTCGTCGATGAAGCAGGGCGGGCCGGGCAGCCGGATCGACGTGCCGCTCGGTCATATCAACGCAGCCTATGTGCGTAGTCATTTCGACGGCATGGAAGTGGGCCTGCCCGACGGGCCGCGGGCCGATGAACTGTTGTTCGTGCTGGCCATGAGCCGCGGGGGGCGTATCCATGACCGGATGGGCGGTTTGACAGTGGATGAGGTGAAGGGCGAGGACGGGTTGCGCTGAAGGTATTGGGGGCTTTGCCCCCGTCCCGGGCAGGCCCGGGCCTCCCCCAGGATATTTTTGGCCAGAGGAAAAGGGGGCGTCGACGCGGGGGGCTGACCTTTGGGATTGAACCCTCTATAGGCCTCAGTCGAGAAGCGATCGGATTGCAGCCCATATGAGCGATACCCCAGCGAAGAAACGCCAGCCGCTTTACAGCGCGGCGGACAAGCGGAACATGCGGTGGTTCTGGCACGGCTACCTGCGCAAGCATTCCGGCAAGCTGTTGCTTGTGCTGTTGCTGATCCTGGTGCAGGGCTTGGTCTATCAGCAGTTTCTGGCGATGACCGAAGACGGCCTGCGGGTGATTTTCGAGTCCGGCGCGATGCGGGACCTGATCGAGGTCTGTGTCGTGGTTTTTGTCCTGTTCGCGACGCGAGGCGTGGTGTCTTTCCTGGCGCCGATGATAACGGTCAAGATATCAAACCAGGCAATCTACGAGATGCGGCGGGATCTGATCGGGCACCTGATGTCGCTGGACCTGGCCTATTTCGAGCGGACGAAATCGGGCGAGATCATCCAGAAGCTGGTGACGCAGACGCAGCAGATCGGGTTGTTCGTGGGCCTTGGCGTGGCCGGTGCCCTGAGGGACGCGGTGACCGTGATCGTGGTGTCGGGATATCTCATCTGGAAGAACCCGATCCTGTTCGTATCAGCCATCGTGGTGCTGCCGTTCATCATCATGGTGATGAATTTCGTATCCGACCGGGTGAAACAAGCCCAGGGCGAGGCCGAAGAGGCGCTGGGCGGCTACATGAACGGCATCGAGGAGACGGTGAACGGGATGCGCACCGTGAAGATCGCCCGGCAAGAAGAGGTCGAGAAGGACCGGTTGATGCGTGGCACCGACGCGATCCGGCGGCTGATGAACCGGGTGCAGGTGACCCAGGCCCTGATTTTGCCGTCGATCGACCTGAGCTCGGCCTTCGTTTACGTGCTGGTGATCGGGGGTGGCGGATATATGGTGTTGTCGCCGGACTACGACGTGGACGGTGCGGGGATCATTACCTTCCTTCTGGGGATGGTGATGGTCTTCGACCCGGCACGCCTGCTGGCGCAGTTCTTTGGCGGATTGCAGTCGAACCTCGTGCTGCTGGACCGGGTGCGGAACCTTTACGACCAGGAGTCCAGCATCCGGGACGCGGACGATGCGAAGACGTCGTTCGACACGAGTGGCGATATTGTTCTGGAGAATGTGAGCTTTTCCTATTCCGCCGATCAACCGCTCTTTGAAGGGCTGAGCATGGGATTCGAGGGTGGAAAGGTCTCGGCGATCGTGGGGTCTACGGGGTCGGGCAAAACCACGATCCTGTCGCTCTTGTCGCGGCTTTACGATGTGAAGGGCGGCGACATCACGTTCGGTGGCACGCCCATACGGGAGTTGCAGGTGGCGGCCCTGCGCGGCGCGTTTTCCGTGGTGGCGCAGGATATCGTGATCTTCAATGCATCTATCTGGGACAATATCCGCTACGTGAACCCCGACGCGAGCGACGCGCAGGTCTGGCAGGCGGCCGAGGATGCGGAGATCGCCGACCTGATCCGCGCGCGGGGCGAGACGCCGGTGGGTCCAAAGGGGGCACAACTGTCTGGCGGGCAGAAGCAGCGAATCGCGATTGCGCGGGCCTTCCTGCGGGATGCGCCGATATTGCTGCTGGACGAGGCGACCTCGGCGCTGGACCAGGCGACGGAAGAACGCATCAAGTCGGCGCTGGCGCGGCTGACCAATGGAAAGACGACGATCGTGGTGGCGCACCGGCTGAGTTCCATCTCCGAGGCTGACCGGATTTTCGTGCTGGAATCGGGGCAGTTGGTGGAGATGGGCCGGCACGAAGAACTGCTGGCCGAGAACGGGCTTTATGCGCGGCTCTACCAGGCGCAGAAAAAAGGCTATGACGGCAGGTAATCGGTGCGGCGGTGCCGCGCAGATTTGTCTCGGCGTCGGCGCTGGGCCTCCGCCTCGGACGACTTGCAGATGTGACGCCTTATCGTGAGATGGATGCGCGCGTGGATGGTTCCGGATGCCTCCGGAGCTTGTCGCCCGCTATACGAGTTGGCGTTTCCCCAAGGCCATGCCGTCGATTGGCACAACAAGGCGTATGCATTGAGCTTGCTCCGGAATTGCCACCATAATACGGCGCGATCCGTAACCTTGACCTGCCGGTAGCCAGTCATAATCCGCGCCCTGTCGGGGTCATTCGCCATGAAGTCGGGCCATGAAAAACCAGGTGCCGCAAAATACCCGGACCGCCGATCAAACACCGTCAGGTCTGGTGCATCAAGCTCGATTTCCTCGGTTTTGTCCCGGCGATTGCGGTCTGCGTATGCCTGCCAAATAAATCCTCGGAATGATCGGTGCGGCCGGCCCCAGCCAAATCGCCAGCCCGAGGGAGCGGCTGACGATGGTCAAGCCCCTTCGCGGCTGTTAATCGGCTGGGTGCTCGACATAGATGTCTCATAAGGGCTCATAGCGTTCAGCTAGATCCGAACCCTGACAGCACCTAAACTGCACCACGAAATGCAAATGGCAGAGCCCAAGTTCCGCCCTCCGCATGCATCAAGGCTTTGCAGTCTCGATCATCGCCCCCGGCCGCGTATCGCAGCCGGGGGTATTCCGATTACATCGTGCCGCCGTAGACCGGGAACACGCTCGCGTCGCCGTAATCCTCGATGGGCTTCGCGTTCTTCAGGGTTTCCATGTCGGCGTCCGAAATCTCGAAGTCGACATCGGCGTTGTTGCGCATGTGATCGGGGTTTGCCGTTTTCGGCAGCGGCAGCAGGCCCAGTTGAAGCAGGTAACGGATGCAGAGCTGCGGGACGCTGACACTGTACTTGCCGGCCATTTCGCCGATCTCGGCGTTGTCGAGAATCTGGCCGTGGCCGACGGGTGAGTAGGCTTCTACCACGAGCCCCTTGGAGCTGGTGTAGTCGATCAGGTCGAAGGGCGTGTTGCTGACATGCGCGAGGATCTGGTTCAGCATCGGCTTCACCGTGGCGTTGTCGAGCAGGTTGTCGAGGTCCTCCTTCTGGAAGTTCGACACGCCGATCGCGCGCAGCTTGCCCGCCTCATACGCCTCTTCCAGCGCCTTCCACGCCGCGAGGTTGCCTTCGAAATAGCGGTCGGACCCGCCGAAATCTTCCCAGGGCTGGGGGCTGTGGATGATCATCATGTCGATATAGTCGAGGCCCATCGTCTTCAACGAGCTGTCGATCGAGGCCCTGGCCGTCTCGTAGTCCTTGATGCCGGCATCCAGCTTGGTCACCACGAAGAGTTCCTCGCGGGGCACGGAGGCGTTGCGGACGCCGTCGCCCACGCCGCGTTCGTTGCCATAGGCCTGGGCGGTGTCAATGTGGCGGTAGCCGATCTCGACGGCGGCCTTCACCGCATCGGCAGCCTTGTCGTCTTCGATGAACCAGGTGCCAAGGCCCAGCTTTGGGATCTCGACGCCGTTGGGCAGGGTGTAGGTGCTTTGCAGTATCATAGTGGGTTTCCTTTCTTCATGGTGTCGGTCGGCTCGCTCGATCCGGACGGGACCGCCTGTCTGGTTGTCGAGCGGAGGGACCGCCGTTTCTCAGTCGGTCGAGTTTGCGACGGCGCCCCGCGCCGTGGCGGTTGCGGAAAGAAGGGCGAGGCCGGTAAGCAGCGTGGCGGTCGGTGCATCTCTCATGCAGAATCTCCTCGACAGAAGGGAGCGGAACTTCGCTCCGTTACGAGACAGGACATCATGCGCCTCGGGGCGGAATGTAATAGGCTTCTGATGCACGTCACACATGAGCGGGTTTCATCAATGACGCGACTGCGCTGTCGACAATCAACGGCGCTCGAACGGTGGCGGCCCGGAGGAAGTCTGCGTTCTCCTTTGCCGCATGGATAAATGGTCAAAAGAGCCGCTTGAATTCTTTGCATTTCCAGTCAGTGTCCAGATTTCGGGGGTGGCTCAGGGCCCGTCTATCTTTAGGGTGCCGTGCCGGGACTGAAGGTCGGCCAAGGGACGTGCCTACAAGTCAATCTTTAGACCGCCCCTATTGAGACCGGGCCACATTCGACGGCCCTGGAGTGTTCTTTGGTGACTCGCAGCGACCAGTCTTGCGCCGGTCGAATATACCCCGGACTTGCTCTTGGGCTTGAAGTTGTGGCTGACGGGCTCCATAACGCGGGATCACTCAGCGGACACGGGAAACCTCCATGCGAATGCTCGATACATTTATCAAACCGATGCATCCGGAAGGTAGAAAGTTCGTTGCGATTTTTGCCGCGGCGACCCTCCTGTTGTTTCTCGTAGCCGACATCCTTGGGTGGATCGGTGTTGGGCTTACGGTCTGGTGCTATTATTTCTTCCGCGACCCCGAGCGCGTGCCGCCGTCGCGAAGCGGTGTCATCGTCAGCCCCGCGGATGGCATCGTCTCGTTGATCGAGAAAGCGGTCCCGCCCGAGGAGTTGGGGATGCCTGGCGAGGCCCTGACCCGCATCAGCGTCTTCATGAGCGTGTTCAACTGCCATGTGAACCGTATGCCCGTCGGTGGCCGGATCGAAGCGGTCGCCTATCGGCCCGGCAAGTTCTTCAATGCCTCGCTGGACAAGGCCAGCGCGGACAACGAACGCAACAGCCTGCGCATCCGCATGCCGGATGAACGAGACGTTGCCGTCGTACAGATTGCGGGGCTGGTGGCGCGGCGGATCGTGTGTTTTGTCCAGCCGGGTGATACCCTGTCGACCTCGGAAAGATTCGGACTGATCCGGTTTGGCTCCAGGCTGGACGTCTATCTGCCCGAAGGTGTTATGCCCTCGGTTCGCGTGGGGCAGACCATGATCGCCGGAGAAACCGTTTTGGCGGACCTCAAAGTGCCTGATGCCACGAGATAACCAGACCCCACGGAACAACGCCGGCAGGAAAAGAAACGACGCCGCGCTTGTCCAACTGCTGCCGAACCTGATCACGCTTGCCGCGATCTGTGCCGGCATGACGTCGATCAGGTTCGCGGTGCAGGCGGATTACATCTTGGCGGTGCAGCTTGTGCTGCTGGCCTGCGTGCTGGATGGCGTCGATGGCCGGGTCGCGCGCTTGATGCGTAGCGACAGCAAGATCGGCGCGGAGCTCGATTCGCTGGCGGATTTCCTCAATTTCGGTGTCGCGCCGCCACTGATCCTGTATTTCTGGGGCCTGCAGGAGATCCGCAGTGCGGCCTGGATTTTCGTTCTTTTCTTCACGGTCTGCTGCGTCATCCGGCTGGCCCGTTTCAATGTCGATCACAAGGTCGAGGAGGCGCCGGGGCCGAGCGCCCACTTTTCGGGGGTGCCGTCGCCGGCCGGTGCGGTGCTTGTCATGGTACCGCTCTTCTTGTCGTTCGCATTCGAGACCGTGCAACTGCCCGGCTTCGCAATCTGCATCTACATGGTGCTTGTCGGCCTTTTGATGATCAGCACCGTGCCGACACTGTCGCTCAAGGGCGTGTCGATTTCGCGGGCAAGGGTGAAGTTTTTCCTGGTCGGCGTCGTCCTGGCCGGGGCCGCCTTCTTTACATTCACCTGGATTGCATTGTCTGTGCTGTCCGCGTGCTATCTGATCATGGTGGCATGGTCCGCCGTGACAAAGGCGCGAGAGTTCGGCAAGTAAGGAGAACGCATGGATATCAACGCCGTCAGTACGTCCTACGCCCGGTGGGCCCCAATCTACGACAGGACATTCGGAGCGGTGACGAATGTCGGCCGGAAGCGTGCGGTAGAGTATATCAACACCCGCCCCGGCACCGTTCTCGAGGTGGGCGTGGGCACGGGGCTTGCGCTCGAGCATTATGACCCGGCGATGCAAGTCAGCGGGATCGACTTCAGCGAAGAGATGCTTGCCAAGGCACGCGACAAGGTGCAGCGCCTGAATCTGGGGCATGTCAGGGAATTGCGGCAGATGGATGCCCGCACCCTTGATTTCCCGGACAATCACTTCGACACGGTCGCAGCGATGCATGTCCTGTCGGTCGTTCCCGAGCCCGAGCGCGTGATGCGCGAAATAGGCCGGGTCTGCAAACCGGGCGGTAAAGTGGTGATCACGAACCATTTCGTGCGGCAGACAGGCGTGCTTTCCGTTCTGGAGAAAATGCTGGCGCCAGTGGCCAATGTTATCGGGTGGCATTCCGATTTCGAGATCGAAACCGTGCTTGGCCAGGAATGTCTCAAGATCGACGTGCAAAAGCCATTGCCACCCCTTGGAATGATGACTTTCCTCGTGTTGGAGAAAGCGTCAGACCAGTAGTACATGGCTGCTTCGGGCGAACCTGCGGAGCAGAGGCTGCAGGTTTCTGGACCATCCGGTTTGGCCCCAAAACAGGCTTGCGCCACGGGTCGGGTCAAGATCCGCTCAGTGGAAAAAGCTGGCGAAGGGGATGTAGGTGACCGGATCGCCGGTACTGATCGTGACGGCGTGGTCGGGAAGTTCGACCAGCCCGTCGGCCCAGCTCAGGCCGCTTATGCGCCCGGAGCCTTCGGATTTGAATATTTCGGCCTGTCCGTCTGTTACACGGGCGCGCAGGTATTCGCGGCGGCCGGGTTTCTTGGATTTCGAGAAGGCGGCGGGCAGGGAAAAGCCCTGTGGACGGTGCCAGCCCTGGCCCGAGAGGAGGCTCATCGCGGGACGGGCGAAGACGAGCGTGCAGACGAGTGCGGCGACCGGATTGCCGGGGAGGCCGAAGACGGGTGTGCCGTTCCAGAGCCCGAGCGCGAGCGGGCGGCCCGGTTTGACGGCGATGCGCCACTGAGACATGGCGCCGGTCTCGTTCAGCAGGGCCGAGACGTGGTCTTCGTCGCCCGAGGAGGCACCGCCGGATGTCAGGATGACGTCGGCCTGTGCCGCGCCCCTGTCGAGCGCGGTGCGGAGGGTCTCGCGGTCGTCGGGAACGCGGCCGAGGTCTACGGGCGTGAAGCCGAAGCGTTCGGTCAGGCCGAGAAGCATGGGGCGGTTGGCGTCGAAAATCTGGCCGGGTGCCGCGGACGCACCCGGCTCGACCAGTTCATCGCCGGTGGACAGGATCGCGACGCGCAGGGGGGCGTGGACGGCGAGGTCGGTGTTGCCAGTCGCGGAAAGGAGCGCGAGGTCGGCGGGGGTGAGCTTGCGGCCCTTCGGCAGGATCGTGTCGCCGGCCAAGACGTCTTCGCCCGCCTTGCGGGTGTTCGCGCCGGGTTTGACGCCGGGGCGAAAGGCGATGGCGGTTTCGCTGGCGGTGACGTCCTCTTGCAGGATCACGGTGTCGACGCCCTGTGGCAGGGCGGCGCCGGTTAGGATGCGGATGGCATGGCCGGGGGGCACGGTCCCCTCGAACGCCTTGCCAGCGGCGGCGCGGCCGGGCGTGAGTGGCAGGGTCTGGTCGCCTTCCGTCAGGCTGGCATGGGCAAAGCCGTAGCCGTCGACGGCGGTGTTGGCATGGGGGGGATTGGCCCGTTTAGCCGTCACATCGGCGGCAAGGATGCGGCCAAGTGCATCGGTGAGCGGTAGGGTTTGGGTCGCAACGACCGGGTGCAGCCTGTCCTGCAGCATGGCGAGGGCATCGTCCACCGGGGTCCAGTCCACGCCGGCAGGCAGCGCGAAACAGTCGTCGCGCAGGGGTGGGGGGCGCAGGGTATCGTCGGCGGTGGCCATCAGTTTGTCCTCGTGTCCCAGCCCCATGATCCAGCCTTCGACAGGGGCGTTGACGTCCAGCATGGCGGTCAGCGCGTCGGGGTGCAAGCGGGCGACGGCACGGGCCAGCAGACGCACCTGGTGGGCGTCGCGGATGCCGCCGCTTGCCTCGGCCTCTTTGACGATCCGATTGATGAGGCCGGGCCAGATCTCGACGAGGGCGACGGGTTTGTCGAGAGGCTCGAAGGGCCATGTGGCGATCAGGCCGGGGAAGCGTTGGCGCAGACGGTGCAGGATGGGCAGGCCGGTAAGGACTTGGCCGCCAACGGCGCCCGCGCCGGAGAGTTGCCAGCACGTGAAGCTGCCCTCCGCCTGCTTTTCGACCGCGCGGCGGTCGGGGAAGGGGTTGTGGTAGGTCCGTTTGGTCCTTGGCAAGCCGGGAACATCGTGATTGGGGCGACCATTGCCCCAGAACGGGCCGATGCCATCGCCGAGCGTTCGATTGACAAGGCCGGCGACGTCGAAACGGTTGTTGGTCTTGGGGCTGTCTTCGATATGTCTGTCCAGCCAGCTCCAGACGGCGAACGGGTCATCGGTGCCGGCAAGTGCGCGGGCGAAGCCATCGGGATAGGCGAAGGGGAAGTCGAGGCCGATGAAGAGGCGACGGTTGGCGGCGGTCTCGGTTTCGATGAGGTTGGCGAGTAGGGCTTCAGCCTCAATACGGTTTCGTATGTATTGTGGTGCGGTATCGTTTCCGTCGCGGGTGAGGCCGAGCCATATCGCGTCTTTGCGCGGACGGGCGCCGGTGTCGTTGCCACCGGACCAGTCGATGATTGCGACCGTGTCGTACGGGGTCACAAGCCGACCTGTGCCAAGATGAAATCTGCGATAGCTTTCGTGTCGTCGAGGTCGAAGACGGGGCGATCGAGGTCGAGGGGCGTGTCGCTGGCCACGGCGTGGATCGTCGGATCGCCCGGTGCGATCAGCGGGTTGCCGGTGACGGAGCGGTGCGCCTCGACCTTGGGATGCGCGTCGCGCTTGTAGCCTTCGATCAGCACGAGATCGACCGGGGAGAGCTTGGAAAGAAGCGTGTCGAGCGAGGGTTCGTCCTCGTCGCGCAGCTCGTGCATCAGGGCAAAACGAGCGCGGGAGGCGAGCAGCACCTCGGTCGCACCGGCAACGCGGTGGCGGTGGCTGTCCTTGCCGGGGTGATCGACGTCAAAGCGGTGATGCGCGTGCTTGACGGTGGAAACGGTCAAGCCGCGACCCGAGATTTCGGTCACGAGGCGTTCCATCAGGCCGGTCTTGCCGGCGTTCTTCCACCCTACGACACCGTATAGTTTCATCTGCGGTCTTTCATCATGTCCTGCGCGCGGGCGAGATCCTCGGGCGTGTTCACGTTGAAGAACGGATCGCCCGGGATGTCAAACAGCGCCTCGCGGCCGCCATGCTTTTCGGTCCAGAGGACGACCTTGCGCAGCCCGTCCTGCAGGGCCGTACGCAGGTCGTCGCGCAGGGCTGTGGGCCAGAGGCCGAAGGTGGGATGGCGGATCAGGCCGGAGCGGGATATGGACTTGGTTTTCTCGTCCGCGCCACGCGGCGTGGCGGCGAGGACGAGCGGGTGAGTCATGTCTGCCGCTGTTTCGGTCAGGTGAGATACGAGATTTTCGGGAAAAAACGGCGTGTCTGCTGCGACGGTAACGATGGTGTCCGCGCCTTGCGTCGCGGCCCAGTCGAGACCGGCCAGCACGCCCACCAGTGGCCCGGGGAAATCGGGCAGGGAGTCGGGCAGGACCGGCAGACCGAGATGCGCGAAGCGGTCGGAGTCACCGTTGGCGTTCAGGGCCATGCCCGCCACCTGTGGGTCGAGGCGGGCGATGACCTGATCGAGGATCGTTCCGTCACTCAGCGGGAGCAGGCCCTTGTCGCCGCCGCCCATGCGCGTGGCGAGGCCGCCCGCGAGGATCACGCCCAAAGGCTTGGTCATGCGTCTGCGCTTTTGCGGCGGTGTTTCTTGTCCTCATCGGGGATTGAGGACGGGTCTGCGTCGCGTACCAGACGTTCCTCGCCCGCAAGGCAGACAAAACGCCGGCCGCGCATCCGGCCGATAAGGGTGAGGCCCACATCGCGGGCGATCTCGACCCCCCAGGCAGTGAAGCCGGAGCGGGAGGCGAGCGCGGGGATGCCCATCAGCGCGGTCTTGATGACCATTTCCGAGGTCAGGCGCCCGGTGGTGTAGAGCAGCTTGTCGTCGGGTGACACGCCTTCCGACAGCATCCAGCCGGCGATCTTGTCGACGGCGTTGTGGCGGCCGACATCCTCCATGTAGACCAGCGGGCGGTCGCCCTGGCAGAGCACGGTGCCGTGGATCGCCCCGGCCTCCAGGTACAGGGACGGCGTGCGGTTGATCGTGCTGGCGAGCGCGTAAAGGTCGGAGGTCTTGACCCGCAGGTCTGGCAGGGTGGTGTCCTCCAGCCCCTCCATCATGTCGCCGAAGACGGTGCCCACGGCACAGCCCGAGGTGCGGGTCTTTTTCTTGAGCTTTTCTTCGTAGGTGGTTTCGCCATCGGTGCGCACGACGACGGTTTCGAGATCCTCGTCATAGTCGACGCCCTTGATCGTCTCGTCGTCCTTGAGCATCCCCTGGTTTCTCAGGAAGCCGAGGGCGAGGTAGTCGGGGTAGTCGCCGATGGTCATGGCGGTCACGATTTCCTGACCGTTGAGGAAAATCGTCAGAGGCCGTTCCTCGACCACCGCGATATTCGTCGGATTGCCGTCATGGTCCACGCCTTCCACGGACCGTGTCAGGCGCGGTGCCTTGGGGTCGGGAGCGATGATATACGCGTTCGGAGTGTCGGTCTTCGCCAATTGCGGTCCCTCTAATTGCAGGATAGGCATCCTAGGGTAAGTGGTAACGTAAGATGTTCGGATGACAACGGAAACCGACAAGTCGATTTTCTTCAATGGGGTACGCGATGCGGCCCCCTTTGTTTTGGTCGTGTCACCCTTTGCCACGCTCTTTGGCGTGGTGGCGACCGAGGCCGGGCTGAACGTGCTGGAGGCGCTGACCTTTTCCTTTGCGGTCATCGCGGGGGCGGCGCAGTTCACGGCACTGGCGTTGATGGTGGACAATGCGCCGGTCATCCTGGTGCTGGCCTCGGCGCTGGCGGTGAACCTGCGGATGGCGATGTATTCCGCCGCGCTGACACCCTATCTGGGGGCCGCGCCGCTGTGGCACCGGGCGCTGGCCGCGTATTTCATCGTCGACCAGAGCTATGCGTTGGCGCATATGCGGTTCGAAGAGAACCGGGATTGGGCCTTGCGCCAGAAGCTGTTGTATTTCTGGGGGACGGTCGTACCGGTCTGCCCGTTCTGGTACCTGTTCACGGTCATTGGCGCGGTGCTCGGCAGTTCGATCCCCGATTGGATGGCACTGGATTTCGCGGTGCCAATCACGTTCATCGCGATCATCATGCCGATGCTCCGCACGCGGGCGCACCTGGCGGCGGCTCTGGTCTCGGTCGTGGGGGCGCTGATCTTCGCCTTTTTGCCCTATAACCTCGGCCTCTTCGTGGCGGGGATTGCCGCGATGATGACGGGCGCCGAGATCGAGCGGCGCACACAGCCGGACGGGGGCGCGTGATGGATACCGCAACCGTCTGGACCGTGATCGTCCTTCTTGGGCTGGGCAGTTACCTGCTCCGGTTCTTTTTCATCGGCATCGTCGGGGACAGGCCGCTGCCGCCCTGGCTGCTCAGGCATCTGCGCTATACCGCGGTTGCGATCCTGCCCGGGCTGGTGGCGCCGCTGGTCTTGTGGCCCGCGGCCACGAACGGAGAGCCGGACCCGGCGCGGCTGGTGGCGGCTGCGGTCACTGTCGTGGTGGGGGGATGGACCCGCAACATCATCGCGGCGATTCTATCGGGCGGTGTCGCGCTTTACCTGATGCTGTACCTGGTGGGGTAACGCGGCGCGCTTTTACGGGGCAGGCGTCACATAACAAAACGCCCCCTCAGTGTCCTGCGGGGGCGTCGCATTCCTGTCGGTTCGCCGACGCGCGGCCTAGATGTTTATCATCGCCAGCAGAATAAGAAAGATAATGGAGCCGGCCGCGACGTAGGTCGATGCCTTCAGGAAGCCCTCGAAGGTCTTTTCCTGAACCCTGATATCCATTTCGCCGTGCTTGTGTTCGTTGGCCATGATCCCGATCCTCGTGTGCGGTTGTCACTGTTCGCGACTGGATAACGGATTTCAAAGCGGCTGTCACGGCCCGGAACGTCGCAGTCAGGCAGACGTTTCCAGATCCTGCGCAAGGCGGAAGCCGATACGCGCCGGCTCGGATGTTTCGGGCGGTTTGGGCAGGGCACGGAGCATCACGCCAAGCTGGCTGACATGCTGGATCAGCTGTGTCTTGGCGCCCGACGGATCTGAGCCGTAGAAGGTGACGATGTCGGGATCGAAATAGCCCATGCCCTCGATGCGCAGGGTGCCGGGGCTGCCACCGGCAAAGCCCATGGCGACCTCGTGCTCGTTGTCGAGCGTCTTCTCGAAGTTCTGGATGTAGAGAATCAGCCGCTCGTAGGCCCATTGTGCGGGGCTCTTGGCGCTTCCGGCGTTCTCATTGATCAGGTTGTCGGGAATCTCTGTACAGGGTGTGTTCGGATCGACATGTACCTCGTGGCATCGGGCGAGAACGGCGCTCTCTGCATACTCTGCCGTCGTTTCGATCACTTCGTCCATGTTGGCGTACCCCTTAAACCTTCCAGAGCCACGCACCTTCCGGGTTCAGATGACGCGTGATGCGGCCAGCCTGATACAGATGATTCAGGTGTGCAACCGCCTCGACCAGTGCAAGGCCGTAGGTGCCGCTGTCAATCCTGCGCTTGAAGAGCGGGGGGAAGCATTCGGCGGCCGTGCGCGGCGTTTCGAGATGGGCTTCCAGTCGTTCCAGGGCGTGGTGATGATTGTGGGCCAGTTGGCGCATCCGCGTGGGCAGACCGGTGAAGGGCAGCTTGTGACCCGATAGGACCAGCTGATCGGGTCTGGCAAGCGCAGACAGGCGTTCGCAGCTGTCCAGCCATTCACCCAAAGGGTCGGCGTCGGGCTCGGTCGGGTAGACGCCGATATTGGGGCTGATGGACGAGATGATCTGGTCGCCCGCGATAACAAGCGCGTCGTCGCGGGACCAGAGCGTCAGATGCTCGGGCGCGTGGCCGTGGCCGACATGGATGTCCCAGGTTCGGCCGCCGGCGGTGAGAGTGCCGCCCTGTTGCAGGCGGGTGTAGCCAACCGGGATGGGCGCGCAGCTGTCCGCGAAGTTGAACGGTCGGTCGTTCTTGCGGGCCTCATAGATCTCGGGGTCCATGCCCGCGTGTTGCCAGAATTCAAGCGCCTGTGGCGTGGGGCGATCCTCGACATCGAGGATCAGCATCCGGGCCATCAGGTAGGCGGTGCGGGTCATCAGGAGGTCCGCGCCGAAGCGGTCCATCAGCCAACCCGCCATGCCGATATGGTCGGGGTGGTGATGGGTGAGGATCACACGGGAGACCGGTTTGCCTTGCAGCGGCCCGGTCAGCACGTCCTCCCACAGCGCGATGGAGCGTTTGGTGCGCACGCCGGTATCCACGATGGTCCAGCTGTCGCCCTCGTCCAGCGCGTAGATGTTGACGTGGTCAAGCGCCATTGGCAGGGGCAGGCGGATCCAGAGGATGCCGGGGGCCACTTCGACCGCTGCGCCGTGCTCCGGTGCGCTCTCCCAGGGGGTGGTGATCTTGCTTCCGTCGGCCATCAGGCGGCAAAGTCCTCGGGGGCGAGGGCGTAGAGGTCGTCGGCCCCGGCGGTGGCGTGGGCGATATGCGCCTGCGCCTCGGGCAGGATGCGGGTGATGTAGAACCGCGCCAGCCGGGCACGGGTGCCATCGGTGTCGTGCATCGCGGCCAGCAGGTGCGCATGACCACCAAGGACGCGCGCGAAGGCGCGCAGGAAGGGCACAGCGCCGGCGAAGCGGTTGTTCATGTCGTTCTGGGCGACCATCCACTCCGTCGCCTCGCGCAGGGATTCGGTGGCTTGCCAGACGGGCTCGGCCAGCTCGGGGTGCTTGGCGCGGGCGGCTTCGGCGGTGCTTTCGATCTCGTCGAGGATGGCATAGGCGGCCTCGCCCCCGTCCATCAGCTTGCGGCCCACGAGGTCCATCGCCTGGATGCCGTTGGTGCCTTCGTAGATTGCGGTGACGCGGACGTCGCGCAGGTATTGCGCGGCGCCGGTTTCCTCGATGAAGCCCATGCCGCCATGCAGCTGGATGCCCATGTTGGCCACCGCGATGCCGGTATAGGTGCCGAACGCCTTGGCGATGGGGGTGAGGAAGGCGGCGCGTGCGGCCCAGTCGGGCGCGGCGGTGGCGGTTTCCATGTCGATGGCGGCCGCACAGGTGAGCGCGATGGCGCGGGCGGCGAAGGTCTCGGCCTTCATCGTGGCCAGCATCCGGCGCACGTTGGCGTGGTCGATGATGGTGCCGGTGCCGTTCTCTATCGTGCTGCGGCCCTGCTTGCGGTCTTGCGCATATGCCAGCGCGTGCTGGTAGGCGCCGTCGGCCACGCCGACGCCTTGCGTTCCGACGCCGAGGCGGGCGTTGTTCATCATGGTGAACATGGCGCGCATCCCGTCATGTTCCTCGCCCACCAGCCAGCCGGTCGCGCCGTCATACTGCATCACCGCGGTGGGGCTGCCATGCAGGCCCATCTTGTGTTCCAGGCTGACGACCTTGAGGTCATTGGCGCGGCCCGGCTCGCCGTTCTCGTCCGGGATGAATTTCGGCACGAGGAAAAGGCTGATTCCCTTGGTGCCGGGTTTGGCGTCGGGCAGGCGGGCCAGCACGAGGTGACAGACATTCGGGGTGAAATCATTGTCGCCCCAGCTGATATAGATTTTCTGGCCGGTGATGGCGTAGGTGCCATCGTCGTTGGGCACGGCCTTGGTGGAAAGCGCTCCGACGTCGCTGCCGGCCTGCGCCTCGGTCAGGTTCATGGTTCCGGTCCATTCGCCGCTGACCAGCTTGGGCAGGTAGGTCTGCTTGAGCGCGTCGCTGGCATGGTGCTCCAGCGCCTCGATCTGGCCCTGGGTCATCAAGGGGCTGAGTTGCAGGGACAGGCAGGCGGCCGACATCATGTCATTCACGGCCGTGGTCACGGTCATGGGCAGGCCCATGCCGCCATGCTCGGGGTCGGCGGCGATGGCGACCCAGCCGCCCTCGGCAATGGCCTTGTAACCCTCGGCATAGCCGGGGCTGGTGCGCACAACGCCGTTTTCCAGTTTCGCGGGATGCAGGTCGCCGGGGCGTTGCAGCGGGGCCAGCACCTCTTCGCACAGCTTGCCGGCCTCGGACAGGATGGCAGCCGTCACATCCGGCGTCGCCTCGGCAAAGCGGTCGGTGGCGGTGACGCGGTCAAGGCCGACCACGTGATCGAACAGGAACTGGAAATCCTCGACAGGGGCGCGGTAGGGCATCGGTATCTCCCGAATGGCGATAGGCGGCGCGGCTTGGAATCCGGCACGCGCATCTGTAACTGTGTCGTGGGTCTTGGGGCAACTCTATTGCAACGGCCCTTCACGGCAACCGAAACGCGGCGTCAGACCGACCATGACACTTGAGACAAGACACCTGTCCCCTGATGCGGACGGCTACGCGCAGGCGGCAGAGGTCTGGCGCGAGGGCGGGCTTGTCGCCTTTCCGACCGAGACGGTCTACGGGCTGGGTGCGGATGCGCGGAACGACATGGCCGTCGCGCGGATCTTCGAGGCCAAGGGGCGGCCCCGGTTCAACCCGCTGATCGTGCATGTGCCGGATATCGCGGCGGCGAAGACGCTGGTGGCGTGGTCCGATGCGGCGGAAATCGTCGCCTCGGCTTTCTGGCCCGGGGCGATTACGCTGGTGTTGCCGATCCGAGGCGATGCGGGCCTGTCGCCGCTGGTGACGGCGGAGCTGCCGACGCTGGCGGTACGGGTGCCGGCGCATCCGGTGGCGCAGGCCCTGTTGCGGACGTTCGGCGGGCCGGTGGCGGCCCCCTCGGCCAACCCGTCGGGCCGGATCAGCCCGACCGAGGCCGCGCATGTAGCGGCGGGCCTGTCGGGCCGGATCGAGGCGATCGTCGAGGGCGGGGCCTGTGACGTGGGGCTGGAATCGACGATTCTGGGGCTGGAGGGCGCGCCGACCCTGTTGCGACCCGGGGGCATACCGGCCGAGGCGATCGAGGCCGCGCTGGGCACGTCGCTGGAGCGGCACGCCGAGGGCGGCACGCTGACCGCGCCGGGGCAGATGACCTCGCATTACGCGCCGGGGGCGGCAGTCCGTCTGAACGCGACGGAGGCGGCGGCGGGCGAGGTGATGCTGGGCTTCGGGCCGATGGAAAGCGATCTGAACCTGTCACCCACTGGCGACTTGGTGGAAGCGGCGGCGAGCCTGTTCGCGGCGCTTCACGCGCTGGATGCGAAAGGTGCGACAGGCATTGCGGTGGCGCCGGTTCCCGACACGGGCCTGGGCCGCGCGATCAACGACCGCTTGCGCCGCGCGGCGGCGCCGCGCGACGTTATCGGTTAACGCAGCGCAGCGTTTACTGGCAGCGTTTCTCGGCTTCTTCGAGAGCGGCGGTGTAGCCCAAGAGCGAGAACGTGTCCTTGGTGACCGTCCCGCGCGAGGAGCGGGCGGTCAGGACAGCATCGGCGCCACGTTTCATCGCCGCGATGATCTTGGCGTCGTCCGACGCGCTGGCGGGCCAGGCCCATTCGCCTTCGGTGAACATCTCGAACTCGGACCCGCCGATATTGATGTTCACTGTCGAGCCGCCCGCAAAGGGGTAGCCGCCGGTAAAGGTGATCTGGCCATTCACGCCGGCATCGGGCCGGAAGAACGTCATCATCAGAATGTCGCCACGGCGAACGGCGACAACACGCCCATCCTTCGTATTGACCGTTTCGGTTGGCGAACTGACGGCCCAGCATTCTTTCGGATCGGAATCCTCGAACACGCTCCACGCGGTTTTCGCGGCGACCTGATTGGTGCTTTCGTCTTGTGCGCTTGCGCCCGACGCGACCATGGCCATAAGGGCCCCGGCGATGCCGAATGCTTTCAGTGATCCCATTTGTCCAGCCTCCAAGCTGTCCTTAACCTCAATTGTCCTTAGGCCGCCCCATCCCCTGACGGAATTTTCTGCACGTGCAGCCATTTCTTTCTCGACATTGCAATACTAGCCTGAAACACGCGAGACATGAAAGGTGCAATTGGCGAATTTTCGCCGCAGGAATGACGCGCCGAGACGACCTGCCTGACGACCGGAGGCCCCAAGTGACCAATGCTGTTCCCCTGACCGAAATCTGGCGCGGAGACATCGTGGAAAGCCTGCATCTGGGCCATGCCGTGATCTGTAACGGGCAGGGCGAGGTGATCGAGGCGTGGGGGGACCCGGATGCGGTGATCTATCCGCGCAGCTCGGCCAAGATGATCCAGGCGATGCCGCTGGTGGACAGTGGCGCGGCGGATGCGTTTGGCCTTACCCAGCAGCAGCTGGCGCTGGCCTGTGCGTCACACCAGGGCGCGGCGGTGCATACGGAGGCGGTGAACGAGTGGATTCACGGGCTGGGCCTGAGCGACGACGACTTCCGCTGCGGGCCGCAGATGCCGCAGGACCGGGAGGCGTTCAACCACCTGATCAAGACCGACGGATCGCCCTGCCAGGTGCACAACAACTGTTCGGGCAAACACGCCGGTTTCATGACCCTGTCAAAGCATCTGAACGGCGGGCCTGACTATGTCGACCCCGACCACCCGGTGCAGCGGGCCTGTTTCGAGGCGTTCGAGGAACTGACCGGAGAGCGCAGCCCGGGCTTTGCCCCCGATGGCTGCAACGCGCCGAATTCGATCACCACGATGCGGGGAATCGGCCGGGCGATGGGCTGGTTCGCCAACGCCACGACAGGCGGCGGCGCGCGGCAGGATGCGGCGGTGCGATTGCGCGAGGCGATGATTGCCAATCCGCTGCTTGTGGCGGGCGAGAAGCGCGCCTGTACCGAGCTGATGAAGGCCTGCCACGAGCCCGTGGCGCTGAAGACCGGGGCCGAGGGCTTTTTCGTGGCGATTGCGCCCACGAAGAAGCTGGGCATCGCGTTGAAGGCCGCCGATGGCAGCACGCGGGCGGCCAATTGCACCATCGCCGCCCTGCTGGTGCGGATCGGGGTACTGGAGGCCGAGCATCCGGCGACCCTGAAATTCATGAACGCGCCGATCCTCAACCGTCGCAAGGTCCGGACGGGAATCGTGAAGCCGGTGGACGGGCTGCTGGTCTGAGTCTTCAAGGTACTGCTGCGCTTTTGACGACATCCTGCCGATTGCCGCATCTGCGATGCGCTGCTTTCCGCGCCGTGGCGTGACCCTGCCTATTGCCGGCAGCACAGTGCCGAGAAAACCCGGCGCTTTGGGCCTGTTTTCGCGCGATCACCGCCTGTCGGATAACGGATCTTCCGGGGATGGAATGGTGCGCCCATGTTGAGGGTCCGCGGGCAGCAACGCCCCGGACAACCTAAACCCAGAAAAGGGAAACCAAAGATGACCAAGACACTTTCTGCAGCGACGTTCGCGCTTGCCCTGACCGTTCCGGCGATGGCCTTCGCCCTGGATGCGGATACCGACGGCGACGGCATGGTCTCGATGGAAGAATTCCAGGCCGCGATGCCCGAAGCACCGGCCGGCACGTTCGAGCAGCTGGATTCGGACGCCGATGGCATGCTGAGCGAAGACGAGATCGCCGCTGGGCAAGAGGCGGGCATCCTCCCGGCATAAGCCGCCACTCGGCCGGGGCGTGCGCGTTTTTCCCATCCTGAGCGCACGCCCCATTTGATACCCCGGAACCTTTTAAAAATCCCGGGGCGCGGCACGGGCCGCCAGGCGGGCACATTCCCCAGATGATCGTATCTGTGCCCGACCTCTCTGAGGCCCGTGCCGCTTTTTCCTTTGAATTGAAGGCTCAGGAGCCGAGATAGTCGCGCAGGACCGGCGGCGGATCGTCGAGAAGATCGGCGGTCGGTTGCAGTGCATGTGCGGTGCCGTTGGCGACGAGGATGGCTTGCGTCGTGATGCGGCGGGCGTCCTCTGGTGCGTGGGAAATCATCAGGAGGGTCGCGCCGGTTTCTCCCGCGATCTCGGCCACGAGGTCGAGCATTTCCATCCGCAGGGCGGGCCCGAGCGCGGCGAAGGGTTCATCCAGCAATAACAGCGGCTTGTCCTGAAGCATGACGCGGGCAAGGGCGGCACGGCTGCGCTGGCCACCGGACAGCTCGCCGGGTTTGCGGGTGTCCATGCCGGCAAGGCCGACACGCCCCAGCGCCGCGGTGACGCGGGTCTTGTCGCCCTGCGACAGGCGCAGGTTGGGCGACAGGCCAAGGCCCACGTTCTGCGCGAGCGTCAGGTGGGGAAAGAGGTTGTCCTCTTGAAAGAGCATGGCGACGGGGCGGGCGCCCGGGGGGTGACCCGTGATGTCGGTGCCGTCCCACGTGATGCGGCCCTGCGTGACGGGCAGGAAGCCCGCGATCCCCTCGATCAGCGTGGACTTGCCCGCGCCAGAGGGACCGATCACCGCGACGGTTGCGCTGTCTGGCACGGTGAGGTCGGCGGTCAGGGTGAAGCTGCCGTTGCGGATGGTGGCGGACTCAAGTTTCAGCATGACGATGCCCTCCGCGATCAAGCAGCCAGAAGACCCCGAAGGACAGGATCAACAGAAGGAAGGAAGCGGCGGCGGCGGCCTCCATCTGGTAGGAGCCCATCAGGCGGTAGATCTGTAACGGCAAGGTGGCCACGTCGGGGTCGGCAAAGAGCGTGATGACGCCGAGATCGCCCATCGAGAGGGCTGCGGCGAGACCGGCGGCAAAGCCGATCTGCGGGCGCAAGCGGGGCAGCAGGACATGGCGCAGGAAGGGCAGTCCGGCCATGCCGAGCGAGAGGCCAAGGCAGCCTTGGCGCGCCACGATATCGCGGGCGCGGGGAACAAGGATGCGCAGGGCGAAGGGCAGGACGGTGATGGCGTTGACGAGCGCCGTGACGGGTAGGGCGAAGGCCTGCGGATTAGCGTAGGGACGGATGGCGATGAATAGCCCCGTGCCGATTACCAGAGGCGAGGCGGCGAGGCCAAGGAGACCCGCGATTTCCACCATACGGCCGCGTTCGGTCGCGATGGCGGTGGTCATCGGCAGCGCCATGCAGAGCAGCAGGACGGTACTGAGCGCCGCGACCCAGAGCGAGGTGAGCGCGGCGGTCCAGACCTGGCCTGGCATGTCGGCGAAGCCGGGCAGGCCGGACAGAGCGATGGCCATGAGCGGCACGAGCAGGAAGACTGCCGCGACACCTATGAACAGCGCGTCAATGCACCGTGCGGTGGTCGTTTTTCCGTCGAACCGGCGCAAGCCGCGGTCGAGACCGGAGCCGAACCCTTCGCCGCGCGCCAGCCAGAGGGCGATGCCACCGGCGAAAACCGTCAGGCCAAGCTGCACGGCGGACAGGAGCGCGGCCCGCCCAAGATCGAAGTCAAACCTGAACGCCTGGTAAATGGCGAGTTCTATCGTGGTGGCCCGCGGCCCGCCGCCGAGGGTGAGCGCGACGGCAAAGCTGGTGAGACAGATGGCGAAGATCACGGTGAAGGCGCCGGGGACAAGGCGCAGGAGCATGGGCAGTTCGATCACCCGGAACATCGACCAGCCGTCGATGCCCAGGAGGGCGGCGAGACGGAAACGCTCGGCGGGAATTTCCTGCCAGCCCTGCAGGAGAAGGCGGGTGGCCAAGGGCAGGTTGAAGAACACGTGGGCGAGGACGACGCCGTGCAACCCGTAGATCTGCACCGGGGGCAGGCCGAGCGTGCCCAGGGCCGCGCTGACCCAGCCGCCACGGCCGAAGACCTCGATCAGGCCCAGAACGGCGACGATCACCGGCAGGATGAACGGCGCGCCCAGAAGGGCGATCAGCAGGCTGCGGCCCCGGAACCGGCGGCGGGCGAGGGCGCGGGCGACGGGGATGGCCAGCAGCACGGAAAACAAGGCCGAGAGGGTGGCCTGTACCAGCGTGAAGCGCAGGGCGGCCCAGTCGGCGGCGTTGAAGCCGCGCCCGGTTTCGGCGCGCAGGGCGACGGCCAGCAGCGCCCCGAAGATGAGCGCCGCCACGAGGGCGGCGGCGCTCCATCCCGGTCTGGCGCTTAGCGGCTGAGCGCGTTCAGCCATTCATCGAGCGCGGCATCGCGGGTGGCGGCGGCTTCTTCGGCGCTGAGAAGCAGGGATTTCTCTGGTTGGATCAGGGTGTCGAATCCTTGGGGCAGGCCGTCCTCGAGCTCCTTGGCGGGGTACATCCAGTTGGTCGTCGGGATAACGGACTGGAAGTCCTGGGTCAGCATGAACGCGAGGAACTGGTCGGCCAGTTCGGGTTGGTCGGTGGAGGCCAGTTTTCCGGCCACTTCCACCTGCATGTAATGGCCCTCGTCGAAGGCGGCGGCGGTCTTGCTGTCGTCCTCTTCGGCGATCAGGTGGTATGCGGGCGATGTGGTGTAGGAGAGCACCATGTCGGCCTCGCCTTCGAGAAAGAGCCCGTAGGCTTCGGTCCAGCCCTTGGTGACGGTGACGATGTTGTCCGAAAGCCCCTCCCAGATTTGCGGGGCCTCGTCGCCATGGGCGGTCTTGACCCACATCAGCAGACCGAGACCGGGGGTGGAAGAGCGCGGATCCTGGATGACGATGGAGGTGTCGCTGTCGGCCAGAGCCTTGAAATTGCTGGGCGCGTCCATGTCCTTGTCGTGGACGAAGGCGAAATAGCCCCAGTCGTAGGGCAGGAAAACCGGGTCGTCCCAGGTGATCGGCAGATCGAGGTCCGGGGACTGGCCGTGCTCGGCGAAAAGGCCGGTGTCCTTGGCCGCGGCGATCAGGTTTGTGTCGAGGCCGAGGACGATGTCGGCATCGGTATTCTGTCCCTCCAGCCGGACGCGGGCGAGAAGGGCCGCGCCGTCCTCGACGCCGACGAGGTTGAGGTCGCAGTTGCAGTTGGCCTCGAACGCCTCTTCGATCTGCGGGCCGGGGCCCCAGTCGGCGACGAAGCTGTCATAAGTGTAGACGGTCAGTTCGGGCGTCCCGCTTGAGTCCTGCGCCATCGCGGACGTGGCGGTGAGCAGACATCCCGCAGTGAAAACAAGGCGTTTCATGGCATCCTCCCTTTCGGCAGAAGGGGCGGCGCGATGCGGGTGCATGACCTTCCCTCCGCCGGTGTCAGCCGGTTCAGGTTCAACGGGTTTGCTATGTGCATCTCAGTCGCCGTGTCTGGGCCGGTCGACACCCCGAGGTTTCAACAGGAACGTAGGGGCAAGCCGGGGAAGGGACAAGGTGAATTGGCGAATCGGAAGGTTAATGCTGCCGGAAGGCCCGAAATGACGTCGGTATCGCGTCGGTATTCGGGTGGTATGGCAACGGTGCCGGTGAAGTGGAGGGCCGGGTAAACGCGCCGCGCGGGGATGCGGCGGATGAGGAACAGGTCAGCGACTGGTGAGAGGCGGCGAGGTCCCGGGGCGAGCCCGGGACGGGGTGCGCCAGGTTTCGTCGCCGAGACGTGCGCGTGGGCTTTTGCCCACTCTACAGGATCTGGAAATCGTTGCGGTCGTAGCCTTGCAGGTAGAGCAGCGCGGTGAGGTCGCCGTGGTTGATGCGCAGATCGCATTCGGCGGCGACGGAGGGCTTGGCGTGGAGCGCGACGCCGCTGCCGGCGCGGGCGAGCATGCCGAGGTCGTTGGCCCCGTCGCCCACCGCCAGCACGTCGATGTCCGAGATGTTGAGGCGGGTGGTGATATCGGCGAGCGCCTGCACCTTGGCCTCGCGCCCGAGGATGGGGCGGGCGACGTCGCCGGTGAGCTTGCCGTTCTCGACAAGCAGCGTGTTGGCGCGGTTCTCGTCGAAGCCGAGAAGCGTGGCGATATGCGAGGTGAAGGCGGTGAAGCCGCCCGAGACGAGGGCGGTATAGGCCCCGTGGGCCTTCATCGTGGCCAGCAGGGTGGCGCCGCCGGGCATGAGGGTGATGCGGGTGTCGAGGACCTCGGTAATGACGTCTTCGGGGAGGTCTTTGAGCAGTGCGACGCGTTCCAGAAGGGCGCCTTCGAAGTCGAGCTCGCCGTTCATGGCGCGGGCGGTGATGTCTTTCACATGAGCGCCGACGCCGGCCTCGTCGGCGAGTTCGTCGATGCATTCCTGGCAGATCATGGTGCTGTCCATGTCGGCCAAAAGCATGCGCTTGCGGCGGTTTTCCGACGGTTGGACGACAAGGTCGGTGCGCAGGGTTTGCAGGTTGTCCCAGACCTCCCACTGGTTGTCGGGGAGCGCGGCCATGTCGAACTCCGCCGCCTCGTCGGGCGCGAGCCAGCGGGCGTCGAACCCGCCCCAGGCGTTGCGCAAGTTTTCGACCAGTGCCGGGTCGAGCGTGCCCGGAGGGGCGATGAGGGTTGTGGTGAACATGGGGCGTCTCCGCTTTGCGCTTGGGATGCGGCATAGCGCAGGTTGGTGCGGGGTTCTAGGTGGGGGCCGCGCGACTCCATCGCGATCTCTACTGCGTTGGTCGAGTGTCGTCAGCGTATGTCGACGGATTCGTTGGGCAGTGGACCGCTTGCGAAGTAACGCCCTAGTAAGCGGCCATATTGTTGTGTATCGCCATATACGTTGCCAACCCGCAGAGGATCAACGATAGCCCGATCACGGTCCATACAAGGATTCTCGACGACAAACTGGTCCCGGCGCGTTTCTGCACGAAGGTTATCAATTGCCCCAGAATGATCTCCACTGTGGCGTCCTCATTCAGCCGATGTTTTGATGCCCATTTAGCTTCATTGTAGTAAGCAGGCTGCGGTGCGATTCAACCATTAAGCGCAATTCGTGGGTCACTCGCGCAGTATGAAAGCCTCTCTTGACGAAGTTTCCGATGATAGCCGCCGGGGTCGCTTTCGGACCGCAAACCGCCGCGCCTTGGCGATTTTCCCTCTTGCGGGGCCGGTGCGGCCAGCGTAATCCAAAAGGTGGGACACCCCTCCCCAACGAGGGGCGCTTATCTGGAAGGATAGCAGCAATGGCTATTGAGACACCCGGCACGCGGCCGGACACGAAACCTGTCGCCGTTCCGGCGAATCCGCGTTTTTCCTCCGGCCCCTGTGCCAAACCCCCCGTTTTCGACCTGAGCAAGCTTGCCGATGCCCCGCTGGGCCGGTCGCACCGCGCCGCCGTGGGCAAGGCCAAGCTGAAGGCCGCGATTGACGGCACGCGCGAAGTGCTGGGGATTCCCGACGATTACAAGGTCGGCATCGTCCCGGCGTCAGACACAGGCGCGGTCGAGATGGCGATGTGGAGCCTTCTGGGCGAACGCAAGGTCGAGATGCTGGCCTGGGAAAGCTTTGGTGCGGGCTGGGTCACGGATGCGGTCAAGCAGCTGAAGCTGGAGGCCGAGGTCAAGACCGCCGAGTATGGCGAGATCGTCGATCTGGACGGCGTGGACACGGACAATGACGTGGTCTTCACCTGGAACGGCACGACCAGCGGCGTGCGGGTGCCGGATGGCGACTGGATCAAGGCAGACCGTCAGGGTCTGACGATCTGTGACGCGACCTCGGCCGCGTTTGCGCAGGACCTGCCGTGGGACAAGCTGGATGTGGTGACGTTCAGCTGGCAGAAGGTTCTGGGCGGCGAGGCGGCGCATGGGACGCTGGTGCTGAGCCCGCGGGCAGTGGAGCGGCTGGAAAGCTATACGCCGCCCTGGCCCATGCCGAAGATTTTCCGCCTGACCAAGGGTGGCAAGCTGAACGAGGGCATCTTCGAGGGGGCGACGATCAACACGCCGTCGATGCTGGCGGTCGAGGATTACCTGCTGGCGCTCGACTGGGCACGCTCGGTCGGCGGGCTGAGTGGCCTGATGGCGCGGGCGGATGCCAATACCAAGGCGGTGGCGGATTTCGTCGGCACGCATGACTGGGTCGAATTCCTGGCCAAGGATCCGGCGACGGCGTCGAACACGAGCGTCTGCCTGAAGTTCACCGACGATAGGATCAGCGACGGGGCGGCGTTCGCCAAGGCCGTGGCCAAGCGGCTGGAGGCCGAGGACGTGGCGTTTGACATTGGTGCCTATCGCGATGCGCCTCCGGGCCTGCGGATCTGGTGCGGGGGCACGGTGGAGACCGCCGATGTGGCCGCGCTGATGCCGTGGATCGAATGGGCGTTCAACGCCGAGATCGCGGCGCTGTCCGAGACCGTTTGAGGTGGGGTGAAACCCCACCCTACGCGGGATGTGTAGGGTGGGTTTCAAACCCACCATTCCCAGAATTCAAAGATGAAGGACCAGACAGATGGCTCCCAAAGTACTCGTATCCGACAAGCTGAGTGAAACCGCCGTGCAGATCTTCCGCGACCGGGGGATCGAGGTGGATTTCATGCCCGAGCTGGGCAAGGACAAGGACAAGCTGGCCGAGGTGATCGGCGATTATGACGGCCTGGCGATCCGCTCGGCCACCAAGGTCACGCCGACGATCCTGGACGCGGCGAAGAACCTCAAGGTCATCGGCCGCGCCGGGATCGGCACCGACAATGTGGACAAGGCGGCGGCCAGCAAGAAAGGCGTGATCGTGATGAACACGCCCTTCGGCAACATGGTGACGACCGCCGAGCACGCCATTGCGATGATGTTCGCCGTGGCGCGGCAGATCCCCGAGGCGAGCGCCAGCACACATGCCGGCAAGTGGGAAAAGTCCAAGTTCATGGGGGTCGAGCTGACCAACAAGACGCTGGGCATCATCGGTATCGGCAATATCGGCGGCGTCGTGGCCGAGCGGGCGCGGGGGCTGAAGATGAAGGTGGTCGCCTATGACCCCACGCTGAGCGAAGAGAAGATCGCGCAGAAGGGGGCCGAGAAGGTGGACCTCGATACGCTGCTGGCGCGGTCGGATTTCATCACGCTGCACACGCCGCTGATCGACGCGACGCGCAACATCCTGAGCCGTGAGAACCTTGGCAAGACTAAGAAGGGCGTGCGGATCGTCAACTGTGCCCGTGGCGGGCTGGTGGACGAGGCGGCCTTGGCCGATCTTCTGAAGTCGGGGCATGTGGCGGGCGCGGCGCTGGACGTATTCGCCGAGGAGCCTGCGACGGAGAACCCGCTGTTTGGTCTGCCCAACGTCGTTTGCACGCCGCACCTGGGGGCTGCGACCAGCGAGGCGCAGGAGAACGTGGCGTTGCAGGTGGCCGAGCAGATGTCGGATTACTTGCTGACCGGGGCCGTGACGAACGCGCTCAACATGCCGTCGGTGACTGCCGAGGAAGCCAAGGTGATGGGGCCGTGGATCAAGCTGGCCGATCACCTGGGCAATTTCATCGGCCAGATGACGGACGAGCCGATCAAGGCGATCAACCTGCTTTACGATGGTGTCGTGAGCCAGATGAACCTGGAGGCGCTGACCTCTGCCGCCGTGGCGGGAATCATCAAATCGGTGAACCCGGAGGTGAACATGGTCTCGGCGCCGCTCATCGCCAAGGAGAGGGGGATCAAGATCTCGACCACCAAGCAGGACAAGTCGGGCGCGTTCGAGGGCTATATCAAGCTGACCGTCGTGACGGCGGAGCGTGAGCGGTCCATCGGCGGTACGGTGTTCAGCGACGGCAAGCCACGCTTCATCCAGATCAAGGGGATCAACATCGACGCCGAGATCGGACAGCATATGTTGTATACGACGAACCGTGACGAGCCGGGCATCATCGGCGCGCTGGGCCAGACGCTGGGCGGCAATGGTGTGAACATTGCCAACTTTACGCTGGGCCGGTCGAAGGCGGGAGAGGAGGCGATTGCGCTGCTATATGTCGATGCGCCGGTGCCGGATGACGTCATTGCCAAGCTGCATCAGACGGGGCTGTTCCAGCAGATCCGTGCGCTGGAGTTCGATGTGGGGTGAGGGCTCTTGGATGGTAGCCGCGCGATTGCCAGACCGCGGGGTGGCGATCCTGACGTGAGTTCAAGGCACTTTATGGTTGCCGTGTCAGTGTAAGTTCCAATCGGCGTGCTGTCGTCAGCCAATCGCCAGCCCGTCGCACCAGAGGTGCGCCGTTCGTAGTCGGCACGCCTCCGGCGTGACGGGCGGTCCCCCTTTCGGTCAGTGGGCGATCGCGCGGCGGCGCGGCAAAGCCGCGCCTAGATTCCGCGCGACGGATCACTGCCTGAAATGGCCACCAACAAAAACGACCTTCAAAGGGTCGCTGCGGCGAAAGCCGTTGCGGCCCGTTTGCGTTAAGCGAGGTGCATTCGACCGAGGATGTTCCGATGCGCGATCCGTTCCAGCTTTTCCTGTCCGAGATGGCGGCCGTGTTCCGCGCCGAGGGGCGGGCCTGTGCTACCGAGACCGCCGCGGCGCTGCTGTCGGCGACCGAAATCGCGCCGCTGACCAACGATTCGCCGGGGGACTCCGGCGCGATCTGCGGATTGCTCGCGGGATCGACCTTGGCCGTGGCACGGGCGGCCTTGGCGGCGCATGACACGCTGCCCTGGGGCCACAACCCGGTGTCCAGCCAGATGAAACCCGAGGACGAGGCTCTGTTCTCGGTCGTGGACCTGATGGGGCCGGACGCGCCGCTTTATTGTCCGACCCTGCGGGCGGGCCTCTATTACCAGCGGCCCAACACGCGCTACGGCCTGCATTCCCATGCCGCGGTGGAAACCTACGTGATCATCGCGGGCCGGGCGATGTGGACGGCGGGCGACGCGCAGCGCGAGATGGTGGCCGGGCATTCGGTGCATCATTCGACCTATCTGCCCCATGCCTGCCAGACCGGCGACGAGGGCGTCGTGGCCCTGTGGCGCTGGTCGGGGGATATCGGCATCGACAGCTACCGCGTGCATCACGGGGCAGAGGCGTTCGGGGCCTTCGCCGCCTGAGACGGGTTTGCAGCCGGGGCGTGGTGCATTAAGTCATGTGCCATGACCGAACCGATTTACGTGATCCCCGACATCCATGGCTATCGCTCTGAACTGGACCGCGCGCTGGCGCGGATCGACGCACAGGCGGGCCGCGATGCCAAGGTGGTGTTCCTTGGCGATTACACCGACCGCGGGCCGGACAGCCGGGGCGTGTTGGAGACGCTGATCGACGGGATCGCGGAGGGACGGAACTGGACCGCGCTGCGGGGCAATCACGACCAGCTGTTTCTTGATGCGCTGGAAGGCCGGATGGAGCCTCGGCGCTTCCAGTGGTGGATGCAGGGCAACCTTGGCGGACGCGAAACGCTGGCCTCTTACGGGGTGGATACACCGGCGTATGGCGGTGACTGGCGTGAGCAGGTGCCGGGGCTGCATAGGCAATTCCTGAGCACGTTGCCCTACACCCATGAAACGGACGACCTGTTCCTGTGTCATGCCGGGGTTTCGCCGGGCACGCCGCTGGAGCGCCAGGTGCCGGAGGACCTGATGTGGATCCGCGAGCCGTTCCTTTACGACACCCGCGACCACGGCAAGCTGGTGGTGCACGGCCACACGCCGGTCAATGCGCCCGAGCATCACGGCAACCGCGTGGCGCTGGATTGTGGCACGGGCTGGGGGCGACCCTTGCAACTGGCCGTGTTCGAGGGGCGGGATGCGTGGATCCTGGATGAAGATGGCCCGGTGCCCCTGGTGCCGTACTAGGGAAGCTGCATGGACCGCGCATTCAACCAGTTGATCGAGCGGCAGATACGCAAGGCGATCGCCGAGGGGCAACTGGATTCGCCGGAGGGCGCGGGCAAGCCGCTGCCGGATCGGTCCGGGATGGCACATGTGGACATGGCCACGCAGGTCGCGGCTCGGATCATGGCCGAGGCCGGCGCCTTGCCGGAAGAATTCAAGCTGAAGAAGCTGCTGGAGGCGGCGAAGGCCACATGGCGCGCCGCAGAGTCGGAAGAGGCGCGGCACGTGGCAATGGCTTTGATAGAAGACCTCGAGCAGCGTTACGCCATCGCCGTGGAGGCGCGGCGCAAGTTCATGGCGCCCTGAGAGCGTGCGCTGACGGGACGTTTCGCTTGCAGGGTGCAGGCGCAGGCGCGATGCTGAGGCGAACATTTCGAGGGAGGCTCTCATGACGGATATCGTACTTCTGGATGGTGCGCGCACGGCCATCGGCACCTTTGGCGGATCGCTGGCGGGCACGCCGCCGTCGCAGCTGGGGGCCATCGCCACCAGGGCCGCGCTGGAGCGGTCGGGCGTGGAGCCGGGGCAGGTCGGCCACGTGGTGTTCGGCCACGTCATCAACACCGAGCCGCGCGATATGTACCTGAGCCGGGTCGCCGCGATGGAGGCGGACATTCCCGAGACCACGCCGGCGATGAACGTGAACCGCCTGTGCGGGTCGGGCGCGCAGGCGGTCGTCTCGGTGGTGCAATCGCTGATGCTGGGCGATGCGGAGTTCGGCGTCGCGGGCGGGGCCGAGAACATGAGCCGTTCGCCTTTCATCGTGCCGGACCAGCGCTGGGGCGCCAAGATGGGCGACGTGCGCACGCTGGACATGATGCTGGGGGCTTTGAACTGTCCCTTTGGCACGGGGCATATGGGCGTCACCGCCGAGAACGTGGCGTCCGAGCATGATGTCAGCCGCGAAGATCAGGATGCCTTTGCGCTGGAAAGTCAGAACCGGGCGGCGAAGGCCATCGAGGAAGGTCGCTTCGCCAGCCAGATCGTGCCGGTGGAGGTTCGGGTGAAGCGCGACATGGTGGCGTTTGAGACCGACGAGCATCCCAAGCCGACGACCGCCGAGGGGCTGGCCGGGCTGCGTGCGGCGTTTCAGAAGGACGGCACGGTGACGGCCGGAAACGCCAGCGGCATCAATGACGGCGCCGCGGCGCTGGTCTTTGCCCGGGCGGAGGCGGCCGAGAAGGCCGGGCTGAAGCCCAAGGCGCGCGTGCTTGGGTATGCTCATGCGGGTGTGCGCCCCGAGGTGATGGGGATCGGACCGGTGCCGGCGGTGGAACGACTGCTGGAAAAGACCGGGCTGAGCGCCGGGGTTTTCGACGTGATCGAATCGAACGAGGCGTTTGCGGCGCAAGCGATTGCGGTGAACCGGGGGCTGGGGCTGGATACCGCCAAGGTGAACCCCAATGGCGGCGCGATTGCGCTGGGGCATCCGGTGGGCGCGACGGGAGCGATCCTTGTGGTAAAGGCGCTTTACGAGCTGGAGCGGATCGGCGGGACAAAAGCGCTGATCACGATGTGTATTGGTGGCGGGCAGGGGATTGCCGTAGCCATCGAGCGGATGTGACATCGGCCGCGGAATTTTGCAAAATTCCGCGGCGAAAAATTGCAATTTTTCGGGACGATTTCTTGCAAGAAATCGGGCAAGGATTTTCGAAAATTCTTGGTGCGGATTGGGCCGTCAGTCGATCCAGACGGTGACGCTACTGGAGCGGCCCGTCGCGTCGATCACAGACAGCTTGGAATAGCCTTGGGCGAGGCCGGTCAATTCGGCCTCGCGGCGGCGGGTGCCGGTTTTCTGCGGCGTGCCGTTGGCGAGCCAGGTGAAGGGCGGCTTGCCATCGCGGAGTTTGACCGTGAGGCGGCCATCCTGGATGGGCAGGCGGGCGCCGGCGGGGGGGAAGATCAACTTGGGCGCATCCTCGGACGGTTGAAACACCGCGTCGCGGCTGGCGAAACGGCGCAGCGGTTGCGGCAGGCGGGCGGTGGGCAGGAGAAGCGCCTCGGGCGGGGGCGGCGGCAGGGCGTCGGGTTTGGGTTTCAGGCGCTGGAACGCCTCGAAAAGGACGGGCGCGGCGAGGTCCCCGCCAAACGCCCCGGGGACGGGCGTGCCGTCGGGGCGGCCGATCCAGACGGCGGCGACGTGGCGGCCGTCGAACCCCACGGCCCAGGCGTCGCGGTGGCCGTAGGAGGTGCCGGTCTTGTAGGCGAGGCGGCGCTTGGGCGCCCCGGGGGGCGGTGCGAGACCCGCGAGGATATCGGTGACGTGCCACGAGGCGGCGCGGTTTAGAACATTCGATGGCGTATGTTGTGGCGCGTCCTGGCGCCAGTTCAGAGGGCGGGTCTGGCCGCCATTTGCCAGCATGGCATAGGCGGTGGTCAGGCCTTCCAGCGTCACGCCGAGCCCGCCGAGGCCAACGGCTAGGCCGGGCTGGTCGCCGGGCAGGTCGGTGGGCACGCCGGCGCGGCGCAGGGTGTCGAGCAGGTGGGCGGGGCCGATCTCGTCCAGCAGCAGGACCACGGGGATGTTGAGCGACTGGCGCAGGGCGTCGGCCACGGTCAGTTCGCCCCGGAACGCGCCGTCGAAATTCTGCGGCGCGTAGGTGCCGAAGGCGACGGGGCGGTCGTGAATGAGCGTCTGTGGATGGGCGAGGCCGCGGTCGAAGGCCATGGCATATATGAACGGCTTGAGCGTGGAGCCGGGGGAGCGCATGGCGCGGGTCATGTCGACGAAGCCGGAGCGCGCGTCGCCGATGCCATAGGTGGCGGAGCCGACGGAGGCGAGGATGTCGCCCGTCTGGTGGTCGGCGATCATCATGGCGATGGAGACGTCGGCTGGCAGGTCGCGCAGGCTGTGTGTGGCAAGGCGTTCCAGCGCTTCTTGCAAGGGCGCGTCGAGCGTCAGGTCGTGGCGCAGGCGGGCGGGATCGTCCGAGACCGCGCGGTCGGCCATGTGCGGCGCGAGGGAGGGGAAGGCGCGGCGGGCGTGGGGGACTGGCTCGGTCAGCGCGGCCTGGACCGCGCCGGGGGTGAGCAGGCCATCGCGTTCGGCGCGGGCGAGGACGCGGGCGCGGGCCTCGGCCGCCTGGAAATGGTGGCGGTCCGGGCGGCGGGATTCGGGAGATTGGGGCAGGGCCACCAAGAGGGCGGATTCGGCGGGGGTCAGGCGGCGCGGGTCCTTGCCGAACCACGCGTAGCTGGCAGCGCGGACGCCTTCGATATTGCCGCCGAAAGGGGCGCGTTCGAGGTAGAGTTGCAGGATCTGGCGCTTGGTGAGACGACGCTCCAACGCCAGCGCGACGCGGGCCTGGCGGAGCTTGCCGCTGAGCTGTCCGGTGCCGCTGCCCTCGAGCAGGCGGGCGACCTGCATGGTGAGGGTTGAGGCGCCCGAGACGATTTCGCCGTTCCAGAGGGCCTGCGCGGTGGCGCGGAGGATGGCGCGGGAGTCGACGCCGGAGTGGGTGTAGAACCGCTTGTCCTCGTACGCGATCAGCATGTCGAGATAGCCCGCATCCACGGCGTCGGGCGTGGCGCCGAGGCGCCAGCGGCCCTCCTCGACGGTGTATACGCGCAGGAGCGTGCCGGTGCGGTCGCGGACTTCGGTGGAGAGCGGTGTCAGGAGGGGCGGCAGGTCGGTGGTGGTGATCCATTGGTCGAGCTTGTCACGGCCGAGGCCCGCGGCGAAGAGCGCGAGGGCCAGCAGGAGGAGAAGGCGGTCAAAGCGGAACATGCTGGTCTTCCGCGTGCCAGAGGTCGGGGTAGTCGGTGACGAAGCCCGCGTCGTTGACCTCGAGCGTGGTGCTGTAATCCGTTTGTTCGGCGCGGTACTCCATGATGCCATACGTATGCGTACGTTGATAGGTCTGATCCAGCGGCGCGAGGGTCGCGGCGGGGTAGTAAAGCCACGCGGCGCGGGTGGTCAGGGTGTCGTCCTGCTGTTTCGCAAGGCGGCGCAGGGGCATGAGGTTGGTGGCGGGCGTGAAGCTGAGGTCGATGTCGGTGGCGTCCTCAAGCCCGGGTTGCGGTGTCTCGTTCAGCAGCCATTCCCCGTTGCGGTGGTCGATATGCAGGCGGACCTCGCTTTCGCCATGGGTGCCGGCGATATCGGCGTCGAGGGTCTGCCAGTCCTCGGTGCAGCGCACGACGTAATCCAGCGCGGCGAAACCGTCATCGTCGTGAAAACGGGCGTGGCCGACCAGTAACCAGCCATGATCGGCACGGGCGAGGCGGCAGGTGTCCTGCCCCTCGCAATGCAGGGCGCGCCACGTGATGGTGGCGACGGTCTTGCCCGTCATGTTCCTTGGCCTGTCATTCCGCGGTGACCGTCATCCGCCCTGTGGCCGAGCGCGCGCGGTATTGCGGGCGGTACATGTCCTCGACCGAGGCCGCCGGGTGGTGATAGCTGCCCGGGCTGATAGCTCGGACGATATAGGCAAGGCGGAACGCCTTGTCCGAGCGCCAGTCGACGGCGGCGATGAAGCGGTCGGCGCGGAACTCGGAATGCTCAGTAGTGGCCGGGTCGAGCCAGTCGAGCGCGGTCACCTGGCCCGAGCGCAGGAGGTTCGGGTTGTCGATTTCCAGCCCGGCGGGCAGGGGATCGTCGATGATCAGCCGCGCCTCGCCCTTCTCGAACGGGCGGACCGTCAGCACGGTGACGAGGCGGGTGCCGGTGGGCACTGTCGACAGGTCGACCGGGGTGCCGTCCATGTCGAAATAGCTGCGCTCGATGGCGTAGCCATAGCCGCCGGCCTCGGGCGGCGTCCGCGGCACGCCCAGGGTGGTGAGGGTGATGTCTGTGGCGTTCGCGCCGGTGTTGGTGAGGGTCTGCGGCGTGAGCGACGTGGCGGAGATGTTGCGCACGAAGGGGCCCGAGACAGGTTCGCCGTCGAGCGAGAGGCCCGAGACGGATGGGTCGCTGAGAAGCGCGCGGGCGGCCAGAAGGGACCACGCCTGTTCCTGTGTCGACATGTGCGGGCCCTCGGCGGTGATGGCGCTGGCCAGGGCGTCGGCGTTGACGGCAGTGCTGCCCGCCTCGGTCGCAAGGGTCAGCACGCCGGCGCGGTCGCGCAGGCGGGTACCATAGTCCGCCCGCCAGACCTGGCCTTCGTCGCCGGAGGTCTGGTTGATGCTTTGTTGCGCGGCGGCGAACATGCGGTCGGCGCGGGTCTGGTCGCCGTAGAAGGCAAGGGCGGCGCCAAGCTGGGCCTGGGCCAGAGGCGTGGCGAAGGCCTGGGCCTTGACGTCCGAGTAATAGCGCAGGTCGCCCATGCGGGCCGCGCCTTCGCGGGCGAGGACCATGAGGGCGTAGGCTATGTCTTCGCCCCCCTGATCGAAGTCGGGGGCGTAGTTGATGCGGTTGCGCAGGTTGTCCATCGCCATGGTGTAGGCGGTGTCGGGGACGTCGAAGCCTTCGGCCTTGGCGCGCGACAGGAAGTCGGCGACATAGGCGTCGAGCCAGAAATCACCCGAGCTGGCCCGCCAGAGGCCGAAGCTGCCGCCGGAGGATTGGCGGGTGAGGATGCGGGCGATGGATTGGTCGATGCGTTCCTGTGCCTGCGCCTCGGAGGCGAGGCCCATCGCGGCGGCTACCTGGTTGAAGTAGAGCAGCGGCATGGCGCGGCTGACCACCTGCTCGGTGCAGCCATAGGGGTAACGGTCGAGCGCGGCCAGAAGGCGGGGCGCGTCGAGTTTCGCCAAGGGCCCGGCGGCGAGGATGGCGCTGGCCGTGTCGGGGCGCAGGTCGGCGAAGACGTCGTCGCCCAGCGTGAAGCTGTCGCCCGCGCCGAGCGAGAAGCGGCGGGTGGTGGCGATGACCGGATCGTTGGAGCGGATGCCCAGCGGCATCTCCTTGGTCAGTTGCTTGCCGTCGGGCGTGGTGAGCGCGATGCGCACGGTGGCGTCGCCCACGTCGCCCGCCGTAATGGGCAGGGAGAGCGTGGTTTTTTCCTGTTCGCCCAGTTCGAGGCCGGAAGGGATGGTGCCGCCCAAAGTGAGGCCGGTGCTGGATACATCGAGGCCCATGCGGCCGGTCGGCCCTTCGGTGTGTTGAATCTCAAGCAGAAGGCGGCTTTCGTCGCCGGGGGCGAGGAAGCGCGGCAGCGAGGCGGTGACGACGACGGGGTCGCGTACGATGGTCTCGTCCTCGGCCTGGCCCACGGCGGTGGGGGACCATGCGACGGCCATGAAGCGGACGGTGCCGTTGAAATCGGGCATGTCGAAGCTGGCCTGCGCGGTGCCATCGGGGCCGATTTCCAGCGGGCCGGTGAAATAGGCGACGAGGTCCTCGGTGGGCGGCGGCTGGGTGCCGGACATCGGATTGCCCGCGTCACCGCCGGAGCGAACCTGACCCTGCGCGCCGTTCATGCCGTCGATGAGGCGGCCATAGAGGTCGCGGATTTCCACGCCGAGGCGGCGCTGGCCGAAGTAGTGCCCGGACGGGTCGGGCGACTGGAAGCCTGTGATGTTGAGCACGCCCACGTCCACGGCGGCGAGGGTGACGAAGCCGCTCTGACCCTCCGCCAGCCCGTCGACGTTGACGGTGACGTCCAGCGGCCCGCGCGGGGCGGCCGTGTCGGGGGCGTCTATGGAGACGGCGAGCTGTTTGTCGCCCGGCGCGATCTTGGCGTAGCTGAGGCCGAGCGAGCGGGCCGGGTTCTGGCCGGCGCTGACGTTCATCGGGCGGATCACTTGCGCGGTGACATAAGCGCCCGCGCCCCAGTCTTCGGTGATGGAAAGCGGGATGGTGTTCTCGCCCTCGGTGACCTCGACCGCCTGGCGTTCGATGACGTGGTTGGACATGACGGTGATCAGCGCGGTACCGGCGTAGCGGGGCACGACGCGCAGTTGCGCGGTGTCGCCGGGGGTGTATTCGGGTTGGTCCAGTGACAGCTCCAGCGTGTCGGGCGTGTCGCTGGCGTCGGCGGGGGCGTACCAGCCGGCGTAGAAATCGGTGGAGGACGACACGTAATCGCCGCCGGTGCGTTCGACGACCAGTTCATAATGGCCCCATTCGACGGGGGCGGAGACGGTCAGGGGATCGGACCCCAGCGTGGCGTCGCCGGTGGCGACCTGTTCGCGCGTCGTGATCGGCTCCCAGTTCCACGAGCCGAAATCCTGGTACCATTGGTAACGCGTGGTGATGCGGTTGACCGTCCATTTCACGTCCATCGGGACGGGCGTGAGGTCTGGTGAGATGCCGATGATCTGAAAACTTGCCTCGGTGCCCTCGGCGACGACGCCGTCGGCCATGGGCTTGATGCCGATCATGGGGCCGGCGGGGGCGAGCATGCGGTTGAGCCTGCGTTCGACCGGGCGGCCGGAGCCTTCTTGCAGGGTGACGGTGATGTCGGCCTCGAACGGGCGATCGGTGACATCGAATTCGGGCATTTCGGCGGCCATCTGAAGCTGGCCATCCGCGCCGGTCTTGCCTCCGGGCAGGTAGGTGATGCGCGCGCCGACCCGTTCGTCGTGACGGCCGAAATTGTAGCCGGGGAAGGCGTCGAGCGTGGTGCGGGCCGTGAGGCGCACGTTCCCGTCCGCCACCAGCCCGGCACCGGGCGCGCCGAAGAGGTAGCGTGCGTCGATGGTCAGCGGCGGCGTGTCGCCGGGGCGGATGGGGCCCTCGGGCAGTGACAGGTCGAAGTCGATGCGCTCGGGCAGGAAGTCCTCGACCAGCAGGGTACGGCTGACCAGCGGTTCGTCCTCGGGGTCCGAGAAGATGTCGAGTGTCCAGCTGCCGGTGGGGACGGTGGTGCCGACGGGCAGGGTGAAGACATGGCCACCCGCGTCGTCGTCGCCGGATAGCTGGCGGGAATATTCCACGCCGTCGGGGCGGCGCAGGATGGCCGTCAGGGGCAGGCCGGGGATCGCCTCGGCCACGTTGTCGCGCGCCAGCGCGGTGGCGTGGATCACCTCGCCCGGGCGGTAAGCACCGCGATCGGTGGCGAGGAAAACGTCGATGGGCGGCGCGGGGCGGCGGCCCTCGACGCCGCGGTCCGAGAGGTCAAAGGCGGGGTCGGTGAGCGACAGGAAGGCCATGTCGTCGTCGCCCGCCTTGGCCAGCACCAGAGCCGGGGCGGCGCCGGAGGTGCCACGGGTCAGCCCGGGGGCAAAGAGCGCGTGGCCCTGGGCGTCGGTCGTGGCCGTACCCAGAACGCGGTTGGAGCGCGACAGCAGGGACAGTTCGACGCCGGATTCCGCCTGGGCATCGGCCAGCCCGCGCACGAAAACATGCAGGCCGTCATTACCCTTGAACGTGGTCAGGCCAAGGTCTGTCAGAACGAACCATTGCGTGGCGCCGGGGTTGTCGTAGCTGTCGGCGCCTTCGATGCTGGCGGTCAGGGCGTAGATGCCCGGAGGCTGGTCGGCCAGCACCTCGCCCAGCGGCAGGCGGGTGGTCATGTTGCGGTTGAGCGTGTTCTGCACCTCGCCGGTGCCGGTCCAGACCTCCTCGGCGATCTCGGCGTTGAACTGGCGTTCCTGGTACTGACTGAGAGGGCGGCCGAAATACTCTTCCTGCATGGTGCGCAAAAGGTTTCGGTCGGAGACGCGGCGCAGGAGCAATTCGACCTCGTCGAGGTTGACGGTCTCGATCGGCAGGGCGGTGTCGGCGGCCTTGGGCAGGATGTACGCCCGGCCCGGAAAGCTGACGCGCGGGGAGCGGTCGCGCACGTAAAGCGTGATCTCGGTGTCGCGCTGAAGTGTCTCGCCGCTGGCGGCGGGCAGGCCTTCGCGGAAGGTGACGCGGTAGCGCTCGCCATGCTGGACGCCGGCGATGCAGATCTGGTTCCCGTCGGGCTGCACCACGAGGCCGGGATCGGGCAGGCGGACGAAGGGCGTGTAATCGGTGCCCGCCTCGACCAGCGGTTCGGAGAACTCGGCGCAGAGGCGCGGCTGGGCGCTGTCGCTGTCGGCGCGGTGATCGGTGATGCGAAAGCCGTACTTGGCGATGGCGGCATCGAGCGCGGTCATGACGTCGTCGCGCGGCTGGATCGATTCGGCCAGGCGCAGGGTGGGCACGATATCGCGTTCGCGTCCCAGTGCTTCCAAGGACTCGCTCATGATCAGAAGGGCGTTGATGCGCACCGGATCGCTGGGCGCGCGGAGGTAGGCGTTGGTCGCGGCCTGAAAGGCGCGGGCGGCGTAATTGCGTTTCTCGGAATTGTTCTGCGTCGGGATCAGCAGCGACAGGCGGGCATATTCCGCCCATTGGTCGGCGGCGTCCGAACGGGCCACGGCGGCACCCATCCAGCGCATGGCATTCAGGTAATCCTGCTGCGCGATGCGGTCCTGCGCGGCGTTGACCATGGCGGGGACGTCCCATTGCCCGCCGGGATGGCGCGCGCCGATGCCGGTGGCTTGGTCGCGCGCCTGGTTCAGATCGCCGGGGCTGAGGAAATCCAGATCGGCGGTGCGGGCGGGCGCGTCGTTCAGGACGCGAGCGTCCGTGTTGAAGACCTCGGCGGAAATCGCACCCTCGTAGGGTTTGGTCTCGGACAGGGCGCTTTTGGGGAAACAGGAATTGGAGCGGGTGTTGAAGGTGTAGGCGCGGCAGGCGTTGTTCGAAAAGCAAAGGTTGCGGCAGGCCTCGAGCGTGGTGTCGAAGAGCGGGTCGAGATCGGAGCCGAAGAAGTCGACATCCTTGGTCACGACCTCGCGCCGGTCGGGGACGGCATCCTGGGCCGCGGCGTGCCCGGCGGCGAGACTGGCGGTGAGGGTGATGAAAATGGCGGTGAGAAAGCGATGGAGCATGATGCCCTCCCTAAATGTATGGCGACATGCTGCCACGCCCCCCGCGCCAAGACAACGATTCCCGCGCCTGGGCCGGGTCAGTATTTAAGTACTTGTTCACCATAATAAGGGAGATTGGCCCCCAAGAGTGACCTGCAGCGGCGGAGGTTGGGGCATGAGCCTTGCCAACAAACTGGCGGAGGAACGGCGCGCCCGGTTGGCCGCTGAACGTCTGCTGGAACAGAAACAGGCGGAGCTTCAGGCCGCGAACCGCAAGCTGGGCCGCCACGCCCGTGCGCTGAGCGAGGAGATCGTCGAGACCCGCGCCGAGGTGCAGACCGTGCGGGACGAGAACGCGCGGGTGAAATCCGACCTGAACGTCGCCAATGAAAAGGTCGCCATCGCCGAGAGGCGCTTGTGGCATTCGATCCAGACGATCCAGGACGGGTTCGCCTTTTTCGACGCCGACAGCCGGATGATCGCCGCGAACCACGCCTGGCTGGGTGTTTTCGAAGGGCTGGAGGACGTCAAGCCGGGCATCAGCTATGTCGAGATCCTGCAATGCGTCACCGAGGAGGGTGTTATCGACATCGGAGACGCGGACCCCGCCGCGTGGCGCGAAAAGATGCTGGACCGCTGGCAGACCGTCGCGCCGGAGCCCGAGATCATCCGGCTGTGGAACGGGGCCTATATCAAGCTGATCGACCAGCGCGGACAGACCGGCGACGTTGTGAGCCTGGCGCTGAACATCACCGACACGATCCGCTATGAGGAACGGCTTAAGGAGGCGCGGCGCAGGGCCGAGATGGCGAGCCGGGCGAAATCGTCCTTCCTGGCCAACATGAGCCACGAGATCCGCACGCCGATGAATGGCGTGGTGGGGATGGCGGAGTTGTTGAAGGACACCGAGCTGGACGAGGAACAGCTGCTTTACGCCAACACGATCAAGAATTCGGGCGAGGCGCTCTTGGTGATCATCAACGATGTGTTGGATTATTCCAAGATCGAGGCGGAAAAGTTGGTGCTGCATGACGAGCCGTTCGACCTGGAACGCTGCATTCACGAGTTGATCATGCTGATGCAGGCCAATGCGCGGGACAAGGGGATCGACCTTCTGGTGGATTACGACCTGTTCCTGCCGACGCGGTTCGTGGGTGATCCGGGGCGGCTGCGGCAGATCATGACGAACCTGCTGGGCAACGCGGTGAAGTTTACCGAGCAGGGGCATGTCATGGTGCGCGTCGTGGGCGTGGAGGCCGGCACCGAGGGCGCGGCGCGCCTGCACGTGACGATAGAGGACAGCGGGATCGGGATTCACGACGACAAGGTCCGGCACATCTTTGGCGAGTTCAACCAGGTGGACGACGAGAGCAACCGCAAGTTCGAAGGCACCGGGCTGGGCCTCGCGATCTCGGAAAAGCTGGTGAAGTTGATGGGCGGCGAGATCTGGGTCGACTCGGTCGAGGGGCAGGGCTCGACCTTTGGATTTGCCGTGGAACTGCCGCTGGCCGAGCCGGACGCGGAACAGGATTTCAGCGTGCCCGACGGGTTGCGCAAGGTGCTGATCGTCGAGACGAACGCGCTGAACCGCGCGATCCTGGAGCGGCTGTTCGCGGCGCTGGGAGTCGAGGTCGTTTGCTGCGACAGCGGGGTGCGCGCGCTGGAGGTGATGGGCGACGATGTCAGCCTGGTGATCACCGACCACGTGATGCCGCAGATGGACGGGATCGAACTGGCCGAGGCGCTGAAAGGCGCCGGACACGCGGCGCCGGTCCTGCTGTTGAGCGGGAACACCGGCAGCGTGGATCAGGACCCGGGCCGGATTTATGTTGACGCGCTGTTGCAGAAACCGGTCCCCCGCAACGAGCTTTTCGCCGCACTGAAGCAGGTTTCGGGCGCGCTGCCGGGCGGCGAGGACGCACCCGAGAGGCCCCAAGAGCCCAGCCGCGTGATGCGCGTGCTGGCGGCGGAGGACAACAAGACCAACCGGCTGGTCTTTTCCAAGATGGTCAAGGCGCTGGACATCGACCTGAAATTCGCCGTGAGCGGCGAAGAGGCGGTGGCGTTCTTCCGGTCTTTCGCGCCCGATATCGTGTTCATGGACATCTCGATGCCCGAGATGGACGGCAAGGAGGCCGCCCGCGCCATTCGCGAGATCGAAGCGGATGGCGGGGTACATGTGCCCATCGTGGCGATGACGGCACACGCGATGGATGGCGACGAGGACGATATCCTGTCAGCGGGGATCGATCACTACCTGTCGAAGCCGCTGTCGAAACAGGCGCTGATCGACCATGTGATCGCGGCCTGCCCCGTGAGCGTGCGCCCGCCCGAGGAAGGGCAGAGTGCGGCATAGGGCGGATGGGGAGGCACAGGCGACGGCGGGTCTTTTGCGCTATGCGGTAAGATGAAGGATGATACCTGCGGGATGCTGCGCTGCCAGAGATGGCAGGTTCGAGCCCTTAGTCGCCACAGTCGCAAAGCGCCCGCGCGGAACAAGGGCGAAGCCCGCCGCGCATCGCCGGGCCGTCCCCCGGCACGGCGATTTGGCAGGTGAAGTGCCAAGCTCTCAGATTGGATGTGCTTGGCAGGCATAAATTGCCCATCACCATCGTCGGTTCGCCGCACCACGGCTCGTCGATGCGCGTCTCCTCACCGTCAGAAAATAACGTCCACTTCGTCCGCAACCCAGATATTCTGCCCTAACCTAAACGGGCGCACTAAAGTCCGTGATCCTCGTTCGCGCAGAACGCCCTACTGCTCGCCACGGATGAACGCCGGTTCATCCTCGGTCGAGCGCGCGGCGTCGTAGCGGTAGCCGCCGGAATCGAAATCCTTGATCGCCTCGGCGTCGGTCAGCCGGTTCTGGACGATGAAGCGGGCCATGGCGCCGCGGGCCTTCTTGGCAAAGAAGCTGATAACCTTGGCCTCGCCCTTCTTGGTGTCGAGGAAGGTGGGCGTGATGACCCGCAGCTTGAGCGCGTCGCGGTCGACGGCGCCGAAATACTCCTGGCTGGCGCAGTTGACCAGGATGTCGGTGTCCACCTCTTCGGCGTAGCGGTTGAGCGCCTTCGACAGGCGGTCGCCCCAATAATCATAGAGCGATTTGCCGCGCTCGGTTTTGAGGCGGCTGCCCATTTCCAGACGGTAGGGTTCGATATTGTCCAGCGGGCGCAAGAGGCCGTAGAGACCCGAGAGAATGCGTAGGTGATCCTGCGCCCAGTCGAGTTCGTCAGCATCGAGCGACCCGGCCTCGAGCCCCTGGTAGGTGTCGCCGGCGAAGGCGAGCGCGGCGGGCTTCTTGTCCTGGCTGCCGAAATTGCTGAACCGCTCGGCATTGAGTTTCGCGAGATCGTCGGAGATGCCCATGAGCTTTTTCAGATCGGCCTGGCTAAGGTCGCGGGCCACGTCGGCCAGGGCGTGCGCGTCCTTGGCGAAGGCGGGGCCGGTGGGATGGATCCCCTCGGCCGGGGACATGTCCATTTTCTTGGCAGGCGAGACGACGACGAGCATATGTGACCCTTGAGAAATTAAGCTTTCTGGGGATCTAGGGCGTTTCGAGGAAAAATGGAATCGCCAATACCCTGTCACGCCTTCGGCGTTCTCGGGACATTGGCGATACTCTGGTCATGTTGTCCTCGAAACACCTCAGTCCGCCGCGTGCAGAACGTCCAGAAAGGCGGGGCCGAAACGCTCGGTCCTTTTGTCGCCCAAGAGGCGTTCGAGGTCGCCGAGGTCGCGGGGTTTCGAGGCGGCGACGCGGGCCAGAAGGCTGGCGGAACACGAGAGCGGCTTTTCAATGCCGTCCTCGCCGCGTTGGAGGTTGGACTGCACCTCGAGCAGGCGGTCATAGACCGTGCCGGTTTCGCGGCCTGCCAGCTTGCGGCGGGTGGGGTGCATCGTTTCGGCCTCGCCGTTGATGACCTCCAGGAAGGCGGCGCCGTATTGTTCCAGCTTCTTGGAGCCGACGCCCGAGATGCGCGCCATGTCGTCGAGCGTGCGGGGCCGGGTTTCGGCCATCTCGATCAGGGTGCGGTCGTTGAAGACGATGTAGGCGGGCATCCTCGCGGCCTCGGCCAGCGCGCGGCGCTTGGCCTTGAGCGCCGACAGGAGCGGCGCGTCCTCTTCGGCGACCAGCGTCTTGGCGGCGGGGCGGCGGGATTTGGGCGCGAGGGTGTCGCGGCGCAGGGTGATGTCCTGTTCGCCCTTCAGGATCGGGATGGCCCGTTCGGTCATGCGCAGGGCGCCGTGGCGTTCGGGATCGGGGCGGATCAGGTCGTGACCCATCATCTGGCGAAAGATCCCCTGCCACGTGCGGCGGTCGGTGTCGCGGCCGACGCCGAAGGTGGGCAGGCCGTCATGGCCGCGGGCGCGGATCTTGTCGGTTTCGTTGCCGGTCAGGATGTCGATCAGGTGGCCCGCGCCGAAGAATTCATCCGTGCGCAGGATGGCCGAGAGCGCCTTGCGCACGTCCTGCGTGCCGTCGAAGGTTTCGGGCGGTGTGGTGCAGGTGTCGCAATTGTCGCACGGGGCCGGGTCCTCGCCGAAATAGCGCAAGAGCGCCTGGCGGCGGCAGGCGTGGGTTTCGGCAAGGCCCAGGAGGGCGTTCAGGCGGGCGTGATCGGCGGCGCGGCGCTCGGGCGGGGCGAGCCCCTCGTCGATCTGGGACCGGCGCAGGCGGATGTCGTCGGGGCCGAAGAGCGTGAGCGTGTCAGCGGCCGCGCCGTCGCGGCCGGCGCGGCCGATTTCCTGGTAATAGGCCTCGATCGATTTGGGCAGGTCGGCATGGGCGACCCAGCGGATGTCGGGCTTGTCCACCCCCATGCCGAAGGCGATGGTGGCGACCACCACCAGCCCGTCCTCGGTGCTGAAGCGGTGTTCGACATGGCGGCGGTCGTCGGGGTCCATGCCGCCGTGATAGTGACAGGCGCTGTGGCCGTCCTCGCGCAGGGCCTTGGCCAGCGTTTCGGTCTTGGCGCGGGTGCCGCAATAGACGATGCCGGACTGGCCTTTGCGAGCGGCGGCGAAGCTGAGGATCTGCTGGCGGGGGCTGTCCTTGGCCGAGAAGGCGAGCGTGATGTTGGGCCGGTCGAAGCCGCGCAGGAAGGTTTCGGGCTGCTGGCCTTCGAACAGTTTCTCGACGATTTCGGCGCGGGTTTCGGCGTCGGCGGTGGCGGTGAAGGCGGCCAGCGGCACGTCGAGGGCACGGCGCAACTCGCCGATGCGCAGGTAATCGGGGCGGAAGTCGTGGCCCCACTGGCTGACGCAATGCGCCTCGTCCACCGCGATCAGGCTGACACCGATGCGGCGCAGCATCCCGATGGCGGACCCGGCGGCGAGGCGTTCGGGGGCGATATAGAGGAGTTTGAGGCGGCCTTGGTCGAGGGCCTCCCAGACGGCCTGGGTCTCTTCCTCGGTATTGCCGGAGGTGAGCGCGCCGGCCTCGACCCCCGCAGCCCTGAGCGCGCGGACCTGGTCGCGCATGAGCGCGATCAGGGGGGAGATGACGACGGTGACGCCGTCGCGCAGGAGGGCAGGGAGTTGATAGCACAGGGATTTGCCGCCGCCGGTCGGCATGATGGCAAGGGTGTTGGACCCTTCCGCGACGGTCTGGACGATCTCTTCCTGGCCGGGACGGAAAGCGGAGAATCCGAAGACGTCTTGCAGCAGCGTGGCAGCGCTTTGCATGGGAAACCTGTAAGATTTTAGTTTTCTGCTCTTACGGGTGACAGTCCCACACTAAGGAATCGTAAACAAGTCCCGGATGAGCGTTGGTTGCGCGGAATCAAGGCCGAAGGCCGCCGCGTCATCGCCAGACCGCCCGGACGGGCTGGCGATTGGGTAACGTGTGCGCGTCGATTTGAAGTTCTGCGGATGCGCGGCCTTATGTATCAACCGCACCAAGCATAACACACTGTATTCCTGTATTGATTCCCCATGCAGGACAGAACCATAAACAACGTGCTATTAGAACTGCACAAGGACATGACGCGCAACGGCCTAGACGGCTTGCCCCATGTCGAGGCGCTGCTAACCCTGCGTGGCGTTGATCTGCCCTGCTACCCAAAGCGCCTGCCCACCAATGGGCAGTACAAGGGCCGCATGAGGCGTATGGTGCTTGCGGCTATCAAAGAGGGGCACAACACACCACGCGGCATCACACTGACCCTAGAAGCGCCTGACGTGCCCTACACGCTCATGTATCACCGGGTTTATCAGGCGTTGCTGCGGCTTGAGCGTAGGGGGATGGTGCGGCGCGAGGGGCGGGTGTGGGTACTACAGCTTTAGGCAAGAGCCAGCATCATCTAATATGCCTTGTGCGGTGTGCCTGCTTAAAATCTTATGCGGGACCATAACGGCAGGCCTGCCACCGTCATGGCGCCATTTGGGGTGCTTTGATCCGCCGCTCTTGTAGTATCCAAGCCGCTTGAGTTCCTTGATCACCTGCTTTTGAAAACCGTCTACCAATTATCAAGCAACGGCTGCGTTTTTGTTCCCGCCCTGCCAGATGATTGTCGGGATCAAGTCCTTGATCCGCTTCTGCGCAATTTCCTTGGGCTTGATGTGATTTTCCACAATAAAATCGGTCGCATTATCTCGCATAATGCGCTCAAACTCTTCCAGAGTCTCGGCTTCAATGTGAAGCCCCACGATGTCACTTTCCGAAACGAACACGCCAGCGTCTTCATCCCAGATTGCCTTAATGTAGAACGTGCGATTTTTCACAGTTGCTCTCCCACTAGTGCCGCTCTTTGCCCCTCGAACGCTCCCCTTGTGCACCGGGAATATGGTCAAGATATGGCTCTTTGTGGTGATTTGGCAATAGGTAAGTTAATTTTACCTAAATCGACCGCGGCCAATTTATGCCGCCCGCTGCCAATACCCCTTCCAATTCCGGCTAACCGGCGCGTCCATAGCATTACTGACCAGACGGTGCGCCAGTTCGCCGTTATCGCTGCGGCGATTGTCTTCCAGCCACGCGGCGTGGTTCGCATACTGGATCAGGTATTGCGGGCTGACACCGTGGTGCTGTCCGTCGATCATGCGGCGCAGGCGCGAGAAATAGCTTTCCGCCATATTGGTGTGCTTGCCGTGGTCGCTGTAGCATTCGCTGTGGTTCACGCGGTCCACGTTCCAGCCCGCGTGCAGCAGGTCCCAATGGCTTGCTTCGTCGGCTGACATGGTGGCCATGCGGCACACGTTCTCGTTTGCCAGCGCAACGCCTTCGCCTTCGTCCATGCTGACAAATGGCAGGGTGCGGCCTGTACGTTCGCGCAGGGCGATAACGACACGGCGCTTTCCGGTCTGGTGGATTTTCAAGCGGCGGTCCTTGCGGTTTTCCTTGCGGTTCGCAGGGCGAACGTGACCGCCAAAGTATGCACCATCAATTTCAACGTGGCCTTCCAGCACTTCGCCGGTCTGGACCTCTTGCGCCATTGCCTCGCGCAGCTTGTGGGCTAGCACAAACGCGGTCTTGTATTGGCAGTCCAGATCGCGGGAAAGCTGCACCATCGAAACACCCTTCGAGGCGTTCACAAGGATGCAGATTGCGGCCAGAAGGTCCACAAAGTCCATCTTGCGGCTGGCGAAGATAGTGCCAGACGTGACGCTAAATTGGTGGTGGCAGTTCTTGCACTTGAACTTGCGGCGCGTGGTGATGTTGTAGGTTTCACCGTGGCTGCAACGCGGGCAAACCGCCTCGCCCTTGGTTTCGGGCCAGCGCATTTCACAGAACGCTTTGTAAGCCGCATCCTCGCCGCCCTTGTAGATCTGGCGAAGGCTGAGGGTGCGGGACGCTGCTGAGAGAAGAAAGTGCTGTGCCATGATACTGTTTCCGTTATGTTAATAACGGATATAGTAAGATGACATACTGTATTCAATACCCTATATACTAAAAAGATAGGTTATTAACGGAGTCGGTATGCCACAGCAAACAGAATGGGAAGCCAAGGCGGCAGGATTGCTCAAGGCTGAGTTGAAAAGAAAAGGCGTGACATACGCGGGGCTTGTTGAAAGGCTGGCAGCTATTGGAATCGAAGAAAAAGAGGTGAACGTCGCCAACAAGCTATCCAGAGGGAAGTTTTCGGCGGCGTTCCTGCTGCAATGTTTAAGCGTTTTACAGACGGGTACTTTGCACTTGGACTAGTGATTGGCGGTGCTGTCGTCCTTATTCTCGCCCTGTTGGTTTCGGAGTATGGAGCGGGCTGCTATTTCTCCCCCCAAAACGCCAATTCCTATCAGGGCCAAAGCATACAGCCAGAGGACCGCTGCTGGATAATCCCGCCCGCCGTCTATCTCGAAGACACGCTCGCTCAATGGATTATGGCCATATTGACCATCGCTGCCGTTTGGATGCTTTGGCGAACCCTGAACCTGACCAGGGGCGCCAATGAGGCTGCTGTCAAAGCTGCTACTGCTGCCCTTGAAGCTAACAAAATCATGCGCCAAGAACAGCGGCCTTGGCTTCGCTTTACCTTGGAGCCAAGTGGCGACCTTAACAGGACGCACCACCTGTTTACCGTTCCGGCTATCTGGACGATAGACAACTTTACGAACTTTCCGGCGATTGACGTTCAAAGGCACTTCTTTTGCATCCAGAAGGGCGCAATCGCTCCGCATGAAGAAACGGCCGCAGCCCTGGTCGCAATTGCTCGCTCCAGAATTTTGAACGATGGCGAAGTTATCTACCCCGGAAAGGCTTTTCCAATAGACGCGGGGTGGCAGATGGAGATTGACCCCGGAATGATCGACCCGACCTATTTTATCTTCGGCGTAACATACAGATCGCATTGGGGCGGGGAAGACGTCTTTTACAACCTTGAGGTTTTTCATACTTGGTCCGCAAGAAAAGGCGGCTTCCACATTGAAAGAATAGAGAAAGGCCAGCGCATAGGTTAGCTTAATCACCGCTCAGCCCTCCGGCTGGTGCGGTTGATACATAAGGCCGCGGATGCGACAGGGATAAAGTGCCCTGAAGACCTGTCAGGTCGCCAGCCCGCGGTCTGGCGATGGCGCGTCTATCCGCAGTAGCCCAAGGGGCGCCCGTTGCACAGGAGTTCCGGCAGGATGAAGTCGCGCAGCGAAATCAGCGCGACGAAGGCCACCAGAGGCGCGAGGTCGAGGGGGCGGGTGTCGGGCAGGATGCGGCGGATGGGTTCGTAGATCGGCTCCAGCAGGCGGTTCAGGCCGTACCAGATCTGGGCCACGAACTGTTGGCTGAGGTTCAGGACCTGGAAATTGATCAGCCAGCTCATGATGATGTGGATGATCATGATGAAGAACACCACGTCCAGAATGAGCCCGATGGGACCTGCGATTGCCTGCATCTAAAGAACCTCTTGCTTGCTGCGCGGAATAAAGCGTCCTGCCGTTAACCTGAGGTATCAGATAAAGGCAGGGTGCGCGCAACACTCAATCGTCGCGCTGCGCACGACCAATAACTGCGATCCAGGTTTTTGGCCGCACGCTTCAGGTAAGCGTCATGCCGGTATTCCGCAAGCTTTACGCGAGGTTGTGGTTGACGTATGCCGCGCCCGCGTCAAGACCAACGGGAAAAGGAGCGCCCGATGTATCCTGTCGTCCGCATGTTCTGGCAGCTTTATAAGCACCGCAATTCGCCGCCGCTGGCGCCGACCGACACGCACGTGTCGCGGCATGTCTGCTTGCCGTGGGATATCGACCTGTGGATGGAGTTGAACAATGGGCGCACGCTGACGCTGTATGATCTGGGGCGCATCCCGCTGGCGCGGCGGGCGGGGCTGGTCGGCGTGCTGAGGAAGAACCGCTGGGGTCTGACCATGGCGGGGGCGAGCGTGCGGTATCGCCGCCGGATCAGGATGTTCGAGACGGTCGAGATGCGGTCCCGCGCGGTGTGGTGGGACGCGCGGTTCGTCTATCTGGAACAGTCGATGTGGAAAGCGGATGGCGAGTGCGCCAATCACATCGTCTATCGCTCGGCCGTGACGGGCAAGGACGGGATTGTGCCGCCCGAGACGGTGATGGCGGCGCTGGGCAAGACGGTGGAGCGGCCCGAGGCGCCCGAGTGGGTGACCGCGTGGATCGAGGCGGATGCCAAGCGGCCCTGGCCGCCGATGCAGGACTGACGCGGAAAGCCCAAGGAAAGGCTTGCCACCGGACCCCGAACCGCGTTTGATCGCGGCGAGGCGAGGGGGCAAGATGGCAGACGTTTCAGCACGCAAGCGGATCTGGGGCTGGTTCTTTTTCGACTGGGCCAGCCAGCCCTATCACACCCTGTTGGTGACCTTCGTGTTCGGGCCGTTCTTTGCGGCTGTCGCCTCGAACTATTTCCTTGGTACCGGGCTGGAAGAAGAGGCGGCGGATGCGCGGGCCCAGACCTTGTGGTCATGGTGCCTGGCGCTGTCGGGGCTGGTCATCGCCTTTGGTGCGCCGATCATGGGCGCGATGGCGGATTCCGCCGGGCGGCGTATTCCGTGGATGGTTTTCTTTTCGGTGCTCTATGTCGTCGGCGCGGCGGGCCTGTGGTGGACGGCGCCGGACGGGTCGAACATGATCGCGATGCTGGTGATGTTTGGGATCGGCTTTATCGGGGCGGAGTACGCGCTGATCTTCGTAAATTCGCAACTGCCCTCGGTGGCGACGGCGGAAGACGTGGGGTCGACATCGGGCAGCGGGTTCGCCTTTGGCTATCTCGGCGGGCTGGCTTCGCTGGCGATCATGCTGGTGTTCTTTCAGACCATGGACGGGGGACGCACAATCGTCGGGCTGGAACCGGCGCTGGGACTGGATGCCGCGCAGGACGAGGACAAGCGCATCGTCGGGCCACTGGCGGCGGCCTGGTACGTGGTGTTCATGATCCCCTATTTCCTGTGGGTGCGCGATGCGGACACCGCGCCCAAGGGTACGGGGTTCGTCGGTGCGATGGCTTTGCTGAAGAAATCGGTGGCGAACCTGCCCAACCGCAAAAGCCTGCTGGCCTACCTGGGATCGTCGATGTTCTATCGCGACGCGCTGAACGGGCTTTACAGTTTCGGGGGCACTTATGCGACGCTGGTGCTGGACTGGTCGATCGTGAGGGTGGGGATCTTCGGGATCGTCAGCGCCGTTGCCGCGGCGGCCTTCAGCTGGGTCGGCGGCAGGCTGGACAAGCGATACGGGCCGAAGCCGGTGATCGTGGTGGCGGTGTGGATCCTGATCGGGGTGTGCATCACCATCGTCAGCATGGACCGCACGATGTTCTTCGGCATCCCGCTGGAGGAGGGCTCGGCCCTGCCGGACATGGTGTTCTTCGGCTGCGGTATCCTGATCGGTGGCCTGGGTGGCACGCTGCAATCGGCCAGCCGGTCGCTGATGGTGCGCCACACGGACCCGGCGGTGCCGACCGAAAGCTTTGGTCTTTACGGGCTGTCGGGGCGGGCAACGGCGTTCGTGGCCCCCGCATTGATCGGTCTGGTGACCTATATCAGCGAAAGCGCGCGAATTGGGGTCACGCCCCTTATTCTTCTTTTCCTCGTGGGGTTGATCTTGCTACGCTGGGTTCAGGCAAAAGGGGATAGTGAAACATGGTCCGTATCGTAAAGCCGGTCCTGCTGGCGCTGGTGCTGGCAGGCTGTGGCGGGTCCACCGCAGAACAGGAGAGCGTCCAGCCCGCGGTGCTGTCGACGCAGAACATCCCGGCAGACATGCGCGGGGTGCAGGCGAAACAGCTGTTCGGCGCCAAGCGGGGCGGCTCGCAGCAGGCCGCGCGGCCCTTTGGCGGCTATGCCAAGGGATGCGTGGCGGGCGGTGTGCAACTGCCCGAGACCGGGCCGACATGGCAGGCGATGCGCCTGAGCCGGAACCGCAACTGGGGCCATCCCGAGGTCATCGACTTCGTGCAGAAACTGTCGCGCTTTGCCGCGACGCAGCCGGGGTGGAACGGACTTTACGTGGGCGACATCAGCCAGCCGCGCGGCGGGCCGATGCTGACCGGGCATCGCAGCCACCAGATGGGGCTGGACGTGGATATCTGGCTGCGGCCGGCGAACAACCTGAACCTCAGCCGGGCGCAGCGCGAAAGCCTGTCGTCGATTTCGCTGCGGCGGGCGAACGGGGCCTATACCAATGACAATTACAACCGGACGCATCACGAGATCATGAAGGCCGCGGCGAAGGACCCGCGTGTGGCGCGGATTTTCGTCTTTCCCGGCGCCAAGGTGCGGATGTGCGAGGAAGAGACCGGCGACCGCAGCTGGCTGCGCAAGATCCGGCCGTGGTACGGGCACCACTATCATTTCCACGTGCGGCTGAAATGTCCGCGCGGGGCGAAGGGCTGTGTCGATCAGGCCGCGCCCCCCGCCGGGGATGGCTGCGCCGATGCGCGGCAGTGGCAGAGGAATATTTTGAACCCGCCGCCGCCCGACCCCGACGCGCCGCCGCCCAAGCCGCGCCGTGAGCTGACCATGGCGGACCTGCCGGCGCAGTGCCTGGGCGTGCTGCAATCGGAGTAAGGCCTTGCGGTTCTGCCGCAAAGTGACTAGGCGCAGGCCCCTGATATAGACGCGTATCGGGGGCCTGTGCGCATGACACCCAAGATCCTTCCCGGCGTTCTGGCGATGGCGGCGATCGTCGTCGCGTCGAACATCCTGGTGCAGTTCCTGTTCGGCCAGTGGCTGACATGGGGGGCGTTCACCTATCCGCTGGCCTTCCTGGTGACGGACGTGATGAACCGTGTTTATGGCCGCGCGGCGGCACGGCGCGTGGTGCTGGCGGGCTTTGTCGTGGGGCTGATCTGTTCGTTCATCGGCACGCAGATTTCGGGCGAGTTCGGCCCCTTGGTGACGGTGCGGATCGCGCTTGGCTCGGCCGTGGCGTTTCTGACCGCGCAGCTTTTGGATATCGCGGTGTTCGACCGGTTCAGGGCTGGTGCCTGGTGGCGGGCGCCGGTGGTGTCGTCGCTGATCGGGGGCAGCGTGGACACGGGCCTGTTCTTTACCATCGCGTTTTCGGCCAGCCTGACATTCCTGGAGCCGGGCAATGACGTTAGCTGGGCCGGCGAGGCGCTGCCGCTGTTGGGTGCAGGCCCGGTGGTGCCGCTCTGGGTGTCGCTGGCGGTGGCGGACTGGCTGGTGAAGCTGGTGCTGGCAATTTTGGCACTTGTGCCGTTTCGCATCATCGTGGGGTCACTTAGTGGCAGGACCACATGATTTTGTTTTGACAAACGCGAAATCTGTGGCAGGCTACCTTTGAGTTCAACAGCTGAAAGGAGGTGATCCAGTGTCTATAAAGGGATTGGAGAGAGGTGTCGGAACAGTCAGGGAGGTTCGTGTCTGAGGCAGCCCTTGGGCGCGTGAACACCCGGATTGGCAGGGCCTAACCGACCTCGCCTCCGAAACTTTTAGAAGGGCCGCTCCACGAGGTTGGGGCGGCCCTTTTAGTGTGAAAATGGCGCGTCGGTATCGCGTCGGTATTTAAAGCGTTTCGCGATAAACCTGAAACGCTGCTTATCGAGAAACGCCGCGCAACATTCAAGCGTTGCACGCGTTTCGCCTTTAGCTGATTCCTCAGGTCAAAGGCGAAACGCTTTGAGTGGCATCGCGTCAGTGCTATTTGACAGGGCATCATGAAGATCAACGACAAGATCACCATCGAGGATTGGGAGCTGACCGAGCAGTTCACCCGCGCGTCCGGGCCGGGCGGGCAGAACGTGAACAAGGTGTCCTCGGCGGTGGAGTTGCGGTTCGAGGCGGATCGCTCGCCGAACCTGCCCGACCCGGTGAAACGGCGGCTGCGGCGGCTGGCCGGGCGGCGCTGGACCAAGGACGGCGCGGTGGTGCTACAGGTGTCGGAGGAACGCAGCCAGGCCCGCAACCGCGAGATCGCGCGGGAGCGGCTGGCGGACCTGATCGTCAAGGCGTGTGAAAAGCCGAAGCGGCGCATCCCGACGAAAGTGTCGAAGAACCAGAAGCGCAAGCGGGTGGAGGCGAAGAAGAAGCGGGCGGAAGTGAAGGCGTTGAGGGGGAAGGTGGACGGCGTTTGATGCGCCGTGTGCAGGACGCGTGGGTTTTCGCCCACCCTACGCGGGTTTGATCGCAACGCCCCGCGTGGTGGCGGCGCCCAGCAGGCGGCCGATCTGGGCTTGGCTGCTGTAGAATCCCGGGCCGGTTTTGCGGTCCCTGATGTCGTGGCCGGTGAAGACCGCGAGGCCGTCCGTCTTGGCGATGAGGTCGAGCAAGTGGTGCTGCCGGCGCCAGCCGGGGAAGGCCTTGTGCTGCATGTCGGCGAAGCCGAGGTTGTCGAGACAGCGGGAGGGCGGGATTTCCGAATAGATGCGGCTGGCGGGGTTGGTGTGGTCGAGGCTGCGGGGGCCGGCGGCGCGGATGACCTCGAAGCGGGAGGCGAGGGCCGCGCGGGTCTCGGGCGTGGAAGCGTGGAAGGGGCAGGCGAAGGTGCGTGCCGGGAAGCCTGCCGCGCGATGTTCCGCTATGGCAAGGTCTACTTCGTGTTCGAGCCAGTGGTCGAGGCCGTGGGTTGCGAGGTACGATTTCAGTTTCGGGTGCGTGCGGGTGTGGCAGGCGATCTCGTGACCGTCGGATTGCAGGAGGTGCAGGCCTTCGATCTGGTCCGGCATGGCCGTGTGCAGGTGCGACACGCAGAAGGTGACGCGGGCGTCATGGGCGTCGAACACGGGTCGGGCGGCGACCCAGTTTGCGACGAACAGATCGTCGAAGGTGAGGCAAAGCGTGCCGGGCAAGTGCGGTCCCCCATGCGACTAAGGTCTTGATGCGCGAGACGCCTCGCGTCTGTCAATTTATACTGCGCATCGGTCTTGGAGGGTTCGGGGCCGTGCGGTAGGATCGGGCCAACCCAAGGAGGAGACGTGTCATGCAGATGAGTGGCGAGCGCGAGATCGCGGCGGACCGGGAGACGGTCTGGGCCGCACTGATGGAACCCGAAGTTCTGAAGGAATGCGTGCCGGGCGCGCAGGAGGTCACGGGCAACCCGCAGGACGGGTACGAGGCGACGGTGACACAGAAGGTCGGGCCGGTGAAGGCCACGTTCAAGGGCATGGTGACGTTCAGCGAGATGACCCAGCCCGAGAGCCTGCGCCTGGAAGGCGAGGGCAAGGGCGGGGCCGCGGGCTTTGCCAAGGGCGCGGCGGATGTTCGGCTGGAAGAGGTCGAGGGCGGCACGAAGCTGAGCTATGACGTGGAGGCGAAGGTGGGTGGCAAGCTGGCGCAGCTTGGCAGCCGGATCGTGGACGGGTTTGCCAAGAAGATGGCCGACCAGTTCTTTTCCAACCTCGAGGATGTCATCGAGGGGCCGAAGGAGGACGAGCCGGAAGAGCAGGCCGAGAAGAAAGGTTGGCTGAAGCGGATGATCTCGAAGGGGTGAGAGTTCGTTTCATGTCGGGTTGATTGCGTCCCCGTCGGAGCCTCCGGCGGGGATATTTTTGGCCAGAGGAAAAGGGGGCGCGTGATCGTTGCGCGCGCGCCGCCTTTATTTGAAGTGTCAGGCCAAAGGCGGGACACTTTATTTCCGGCGCGGTCCGTTCTGGCGGATGAGTTCGGCGATGCGGCTGCCGATGGCGTCGGACCCCTTGGGTGACGGGTGGATGAGGTCGACCGCGTGGTAGGTGCGGTCGCCGGGCGGGACGACATCGCTCATCGGGATGAAGTGCACGCCGCGGTCGAGCGCGGCGAGGCGGGCCATGCGGGCGTCCATCTCGCGGCCCTCGTCGACGCAGCCTTCGATGGGGGAGCGCACGCCGGGGGTGTGCAGGTAGCCCACCATCACCACGTTGGCGCCAGTCTTGCGCATTTTCGACACGAAACCGGGGATGACGCCGGTGGTACCGTCGTCGGAGATCAGCCGGTCGATGCGGCGGTCGCAAAGCCCGCAGCCGCAGCCGAAGAGAATGTCGTTGCCGCCGCCGTTCATCACGATCCAGTCCCAGTTGCCGGCGCGGAATTGTTTCGTGATGTTCATGCCGGCCGCGCCCGAGATGGGCAGGGAATAGAGGAAGCGGGCGCCGGACACGGAGCGGTCGATGACCGGCTCGCCCAGGCGGCGTTCCATGGCGTGAGAGACGGATTTCCCGGCCGTGCCGTGAAAGGCCATCATGGAGTCGCCCATGAGAAGGATACGGGAGTTGTCGGCACGCGTCACCGACTCGGTGCAGGCACCGAGCGCAAATATGATGAGCGGCCAGACAAAATGAGAGAGGCGTTTCATGTCTGTCCTGCGATTTTCTTGATGCGCATGCATCATGCGCCCCCAACCGCGGACAGAATTCCCGCTTGAGACGAGTCGTGCAATGCAAAATGTGGAAACGATACGTTTTATTTGGGGCGGCATGGGTTTCGGCGCGCAGGAATGCACAAGGGGTTGTGTTTCCGTACCGGCTTGCGCCGGGTCGCGGCCGGATTACTTTGCCGCGAATGACGAAAGAAGGAGCGCGGGACATGGCAGCGTTTATCGAGGTGAGCGGCCTGGAGAAGACCTTTGACGACGGGTTCCAGGCCTTGAAGGGCGTGGACCTGGAGATCCGCGAGGGCGAGATCCTGGCGCTGTTGGGGCCCAACGGCGCGGGAAAGACGACGCTGATTTCGGCGCTGTGCGGGATCACGACGCCCACGGGCGGGACGGCGCGCGTCGGCGGGCATGATATCGCCGAGGAGTATCGCGCGGCGCGGTCGCTGGTGGGACTGGTGCCGCAGGAGATCGCGCTGGAGCCGTTCGAGAAGGTGATCAACACGGTGCGGTTTTCGCGCGGCCTCTTTGGCAAGGGGCGTGACGAGGCGCTGGTGGAGAAGATCCTGCGGCAGCTGAGCCTGTGGGACAAGCGCACCAACCAGGTCAAGGAACTGTCGGGCGGCATGAAGCGCCGGGTGCTGATCGCCAAGGCGCTGGTGCACGAGCCGCGTGTTCTGTTCCTGGACGAGCCGACCGCCGGCGTCGATGTGGAGCTGCGCCGCGATATGTGGGAGGTGGTCGAAGGGCTGCGGCAGGACGGGGTGACAATCATCCTGACCACCCATTACATCGAGGAGGCCGAGGCGATTGCCGACCGGGTGGCGGTGATCAACAAGGGCGAGATCCTGCTGGTCGAGGACAAGGCCGCGCTGATGCAGCGGATGGGGCGCAAGAGCTTGCGGATCGATCTGGTCGAGCCGGTGGAGGCGGTGCCCGAGAGCCTGTCGGATTACGACTTGTGGAAGAGCCCGGACGGCCAGAGCCTGACCTATACTTATGACACCAATGCCGAGCGGACGGGGATTGCGCGGCTGGTGCGCGAACTGACGGAGGCGGGCTTGGTGATCCGCGATATTCAGACCAGCCAGTCGAGTTTGGAAGAGATCTTCGTGGGGCTGGTGAAGGAGGATGCGGCATGAATTTTCTGGCCATTGCAGCGATCTACAAGTTCGAGATGCAGCGGTTCTTTCGCACCCTGCTGCAAAGTTTCGTGTCGCCGGTGATCTCGACCTCGCTTTACTTCGTGGTGTTCGGCGCGGCCATCGGCAGCCGGATCGACCAGGTGGAGGGCGTGAGTTACGGCGCGTTCATCGTGCCGGGGCTGATCATGCTGTCGGTGATCACGCAGGCGATTTCAAACGCCTCCTTCGGGATCTATTTCCCCAAGTTCATCGGCACGATCTATGAATTGCTGTCGGCGCCGGTGAACTTCCTGGAGATCGTGATCGGGTATGTGGGGGCCGCCGCCACCAAGGCGCTGTTCATCGGGGTGGTGATATTGGCGACCTCGGCGTTGTTCGTGGACGTGGAAATACAGCATCCGGGCGCGATGGTGGTGTTTCTGCTGTTGACCTGCATCAGTTTCGCGCTGTTCGGGTTCATCATCGGGATCTGGGCGCAGAATTTCGAGCAGTTGCAGTTGGTGCCGCTGCTGATCGTGACGCCGCTGGTGTTCCTGGGGGGCTCGTTCTACTCGATCTCGATGCTGCCGCCGTTCTGGCAGACGGTGACGCTGTTCAATCCGGTGGTCTACCTGATCTCGGGGTTCCGCTGGGCGTTCTTCGGGCAGGCGGACGTGTCCATCGGGCTGAGCCTGCTGGCGATTGCGGGGTTCACGGCGCTGTGCCTGTTCCTGATCTGGCGGATCTTCAAGACGGGGTACCGGATCAAGAGTTGAGGAGAGCGCGCCTGGGTTGGCGTCGGGAGGCGCGTGGGTTTTCACCCACCCTACGCAGGATGGGCGCCGTCCTGGGAGAGGGCGGCGGCGGTCTGACCCTGCGTCGTATTCGTGGCTTTCTTGCCCGTCGGCCCTATTGATACGCGCCGCCACCTTGTTTGTCGCGCGCGGGCATTCTACATGCCCCTCCATGAAGCGATTTATCCCGTTTTTGAAAAGCGACCCGCTGGTGTCGGTTATCCGCCTGTCGGGTACGATTGGCGCAGGGTCCCGGATGCCCCTGAGCGACGAGGCGATGGCGCCCGCCATTGAAAAGGCGTTCAGCCGCGGCAAGCCCAAGGCCGTCGCGCTGTTGATCAACAGCCCTGGCGGATCGCCGGTGCAATCTGCGCTGATCGCGGGACGCATCCGGCGGCTGGCCGAGGAAAAGAAAGTGCCGGTTCATGCTTTCGTCGAGGACGTCGCGGCGTCGGGCGGCTATTGGCTGGCCTCGGCGGCGGATGATATCTGGGTCGACGACAATTCGATCGTGGGCAGCATCGGCGTGATCTCGGCGGGCTTCGGCGCGCATGTGTTCCTGGCGCGGCAGGGTGTGGAACGGCGGGTCTACACGGCTGGCAAGTCGAAGAGCACGCTTGATCCGTTCCAGCCCGAGAAGAAGGAAGACGTGGCGCGTCTGAAAGGCATTCTGGAAGAGATGCACGGAAACTTCATCGCGCAGATCAAGGCGCGGCGGGGCGACCGGCTGAGCGAGGACGACGACCTGTTTACCGGCGAGTTCTGGCTGGGTGGCCGGGGTGTCGAGCTGGGGCTGGCCGACGGGGTGGCGCATCTGGTGCCGAAGCTGAAGGAGCTTTACGGCGACAAGGTGCGGTTCGCCACCTACGGCAAGAAAAAGGGCTTTTTCCAGCGGTTCGGGTCTTCGGTGGTCGAGGATGCGTTCGCCTCGGTCGAGGAACGCGCGGCTTTTGCCCGGTTCGGCCTGTGACGTGCTGAGCAAGATCGCCCTCATATTCCTGGCCTTCATCGCAGTGCTGGCGATGTTCGGACGCCTGCGCTTTCCCGGACAGAAAAAGCTGGAGTCGGCCCGTTGCCCGCATTGCAAGCGGTTTCGCATCGGCAAGGGGCCGTGCCAGTGCCGGGAGGGCAAATCCTGATGTGGCCATGGCTGATGTCGGGCTTGGGGTTGCTGATCCTGCTGCTGGCAGGCGATGCGCTTGTGAAGGGCGCGGTGAACCTGAGCCTGCGTGTGGGCATTCCCGCGCTGATCGTCAGCCTGACCATCGTGGCTTTCGGCACCTCGGCGCCTGAACTGCTGATCTCGGTCAACGCGGTGCTGGACAACAAGCCGGGGCTGGCGCTGGGCAACGTGATCGGGTCGAACACGGCCAATATCCTGCTGGTGCTTGGGGTGCCGGCGCTGTTGGCGCCGCTGCACACCTCGGGGTGCAACACGCGCAAGACGTATCTGTTCATGATCGGGGCGACGCTGATCTTCATCGGCATGGCATTCCGGGGTCCGTTCGACATGCTGGCGGGGACGGTTCTGCTGGCCTGCCTTGGGCTGGTGCTGGGCGATGCGTTTCGGGATGCGCGCAACCACCGCAAGGCCGGGGCCGCGGCAGCTGCCGAGGCCGAGGACGAAGAAGAGGTCGAGGGCGCGGACCCCGACATGCCGTGGTGGCAGATCTTCGTCTTTCTGGCGCTGGGCCTTGTGGGGCTGCCGCTGGGCGCGGACCTGCTGGTGGACAATGCGTCGATCATCGCGCGGGAATTCGGCGTCAGCGACGCGGTGATCGGCCTGACGCTGGTCGCGCTGGGCACCTCGCTGCCTGAGCTGGCGACGACGGTGATGGCGGCCTTGCGCAAGCAGGCCGACGTGGCGCTGGGCAACGTCATCGGGTCAAACATGTTCAACCTGCTGGCCATCATCGGGATCACGTCCTTTGTCGGCACGATCCCGGTCGACCCCGAGTTCCTGAAATTCGACCTTTGGGTGATGCTGGGCGCGTCGCTGCTGCTGATCCCGTTCGTGTTCCTGGGCCGGGACATTCACCGGCTGTGGGGCATCGCCTTGACCGTTCTTTACGTGATCTATGTCTTGGTCGTGTTGAGCTGAACGGAGCCCCCGCATGACCGACCAACCCCAGATCCGCCGCGCCCTTGTGACCGGAGGCGGCAAGCGCCTTGGGCGTGCGATGGCGCTGTACCTGGCGGCGCGGGGATATGACGTGGCAGTGCATTACGGCGGCTCGGCCGATGCGGCCGAGGAAACTGCCGGCGAAATCGAGGCGAAGGGGCAAAGGGCCGTGGCCGTGCAGGCGGACCTTCTGGACGAGGATGCGGTACAGGCGCTGATGCCCGAGGCGGCGGCGCGGCTGGGCGGGCCGGTGCATGTGCTGGTGAACAACGCGTCGATTTTCGAGGACGAGACATACGAGACGGCGACGCGGCAAAGCTGGGACCGGCACATGGAATCGAACCTGCGCGCGCCCTTTGCGCTGACGCAGGCGCTGGCGGCGCAGGTGCCGGAGCCGGTCAAGGACGAGAACGGCGAGCCGGTGGCGCAGGGGCTGGTGGTGAACATGATCGACCAGCGGGTGCGCAAGCTGACGCCCTATTTCGCCAGTTACACGATTGCGAAATCGGGCCTGTGGACGATGACGCGCACCGCCGCGCAGGCGCTGGCCCCGCGCGTGCGGGTCAACGGGATCGGGCCCGGACCGACGCTGAAGAGCACCGAGCAGAGCGAAGAACAGTTCTTTGACCAGCGGGCGCGAACGATTCTGAAGCGGGGCGTGAACCCCGAGGATATCACCGCCGCGCTGGGCTATTTCCTGGAGGCAAAGGCGGTCACCGGGCAGCTGATCTGCGTCGATGGCGGGCAGCATCTGGCATGGCAAACGCCGGATGTTCTGGGCGTCGATGTATAGACGCCACGTCAACTTGTTCACGTGCCGCCGGGTGGTTACCGAAGCGTTACAAAAGTTTTAATGTTTTCATATATTTGGGATACCACGGATTTTTTGTGTATTGAAAACAATGCCTTATGTTTGTGCTTAATTTCTGTGCAACTTAACGAAGCAGGTCTAATACAACGAAAAAATCCGGCTGCCCAAAACTTGTCCGCAGAGTTATCCACACGATCGGTGGAGATGTTTCCTATTGCGGGGTGTGTGCTAATCATTGCAGCCCAACAGGCAGAATCAAACCAGAACGAATGACCGGCGAATCGAAACACGAAACAGAGCGCGCTGCCGTCCCCGAGACCGGGCATAAGGTGATCCAGTCTTACCTGAAGACGCTGGATGGCTCGCCCGGGGTCTACCGGATGCTGGGGGCGCAGAGCCAGGTGCTGTATGTCGGCAAGGCGCGGAACCTGAAGGCGCGGGTGTCGAGCTATTCGCGGCCCACGGGGCATACGCCGCGGATCGCTAGGATGATCGCGGAAACCGCGTCGATGATGTTCCTGACCACGGCGACCGAGACCGAGGCGCTGCTGCTGGAGCAGAACCTGATCAAGCAGCTGAAGCCGCGCTACAACGTGCTTTTGCGCGACGACAAGTCGTTTCCGAATATCCTTGTGACCGGGCACGACTTTCCGATGATCAAGAAGCATCGCGGCGCGAAGAAGGAGAAAGGGCAGTATTATGGCCCCTTCGCCAGCGCGGGGGCGGTGAACCGGACGCTGGGGCAGTTGCAGCGGGTGTTCCAGCTGCGCAATTGCAGCGACACGCAGTTCGAGAGCCGCACGCGGCCTTGTTTGCAATACCAGATCAAGCGCTGCACGGCGCCATGTGTGGGGTATATCTCGAAACAGGAGTATGCCGCGCAGGTGAAGGATGCGCAGCGTTACCTGTCGGGGCGGTCGACGGAGATACAGGAGAAGCTGGCCGCCGACATGCAGGAAGCCAGCGCGGCGATGGAGTTCGAGCGCGCCGCGGCCTTGCGTGATCGGATCAAGGCACTGACGCAGGTGCAGACGGCGCAGGGGATCAACCCGCGCACGGTGGGCGAGGCGGATCTGGTGGCGCTGCACCTGGAGAAAGGTCAGGCTTGCGTGCAGGTGTTTTTCATCCGCGCAGGGCAGAACTGGGGGAACAAGGATTTCTATCCGCGCGTCGGTGCGGACGTGGCCGAGGCGGAAGTGCTGGAGGCGTTCCTGGGCCAGTTCTATGACACCAAGGACCCGGCGCGGCAGATCATCCTGAGCCACGAGATCGAGAGCCCGGACCTGATGGCCGAGGCGCTGAGTGGCAAACTGGGGCGCAAGGTGGAACTGCTGGTGCCGCAGCGGGGCGAGAAGGCGGAACTGGTCGAGGCGGCGCTGCGCAATGCCCGCGAAAGCCTTGCGCGGAAGATGAGCGAGAGCGCGACGCAGGCCAAGCTGCTGAAGGGCGTGGCGGAGGCGTTCGACCTGCCCGCGGCCCCGGAGCGGATCGAGGTCTATGACAACAGCCATATCCAGGGGGCGCATGCCGTGGGGGCGATGATCGTGGCCGGGCCCGAAGGGCTGATGAAGAACCAGTATCGTAAGTTCAACATCCGCGGCGACGACCTGACCCCCGGGGATGATTTCGGGATGATGAAAGAGGTCCTGACCCGGCGGCTGAAGCGGCTGATCAAGGAGGATCCGGACCGCGACAAGGGGCTGTGGCCCGATCTGCTGTTGATCGATGGCGGTCAGGGGCAGGTGAGCGCCGTGCATTCGATCATGCAGGAGATGGGCGTGCGCGACCTGCCGATGGTGGGCGTGGCCAAGGGGCTGGACCGCGACGCCGGCAAGGAAGAGTTTCACCGGATGGGCAAGCGGCCCATGGCGCTGCGCCACAACGATCCGGTGCTGTATTTCATCCAGCGGCTGCGGGACGAGGCGCACAGGTTTGCCATCGGCACGCACCGGGCAAAGCGGACCAAGGCGGTCAGTGCCTCACCGCTGGACGAGATCGCGGGGGTGGGCGCGTCGCGTAAACGCGCATTGCTGGCGCATTTCGGGTCGGCCAAGGCGGTGAGCCGGGCGAACTTGGCAGATCTCAAGGCTGTGGACGGCGTCTCGGCCGCGCTGGCGCAGAAGGTCTATGACCATTTCCACGAGAAAGGCTGAGCGGATTTCGACGCGGGCTGCGCCCGCCCCGACCGGCTGGGGGCGCTGCCCCCAGACCCCCTGAGTATTTCGGGAACGATGAAGCCGTGGAAACCTGATCAGGGCTTTCGGACGGGGGCGGTTCGCACTACTTAGAGCGTATGACGTGGAATCTTCCGAATATTCTGACCGTGTTGCGGTTGTTGGCGGCCCCGGCGCTGGCGGTGATGTTTCTTTACTTCAACCGCCCGTGGGCGGATTGGTTTGCGCTGGTGCTGTTCGTCGGCGCGGCGATCACGGACTGGTTCGACGGCTACCTGGCCCGGGCGTGGAAGCAGACGACCAAGCTGGGCACGATGCTGGATCCGATCGCGGACAAGGCGATGGTTGTGATCGCACTCGCGGTGATCCTGGGGTACTCGTCGATGTCGCCGTGGCTGGTGCTGCCGGCGACGATGATCCTGTTCCGGGAAGTGTTCGTGTCGGGCCTGCGGGAATACCTGGGCGATACGGCGGGAACGCTGAAGGTGACCAGGCTGGCCAAGTGGAAGACCACGTTGCAGATGGTGGCGATTGCGGTGCTTTTTGCGCAAGGTGTTTTCCTGCACTATTTCGGCATGTCCAGCATGGGCATGGATGAACAGATCGTGGCCGATGTGTTGGCGGGTCGCGAAGAGGATCTGCATGGGCTGCGGTGGAAATTCGACGGGATGGTCGTCACCGGCCATGTTGGGCTGTGGCTGTTGTGGCTGGCCGCCGGGCTGACGCTGATCACCGGCTTCGACTATTTTCGCAAGGCGATGCCTTACCTGAAGGACTGAGCACATGGACGTTCTATACTTCGCATGGGTGCGGGAGCGGATCGGGCGCCCCAAGGACAACATCGAAACCGGGGCCGCGACGGTGCGGGACCTGGTCGAGGAGTTGCGGGCGCGGGAGGCGCGCTACGAGATGGCGTTCGCCGATCTGGATGCGCTGCGGGTGGCCGTGGACCAGGAGCTGGCGGATTTCGATGCGCCGCTTGCGGGGGTGCGCGAGGTGGCATTCTTTCCGCCGATGACGGGGGGCTGAGGCCTTGGACATCCGTGTGCAGGAAGAGGCGTTCGACCTTGGCGCAGAGGTCAACGATTTCACCAGCCGGCAGAGTGGCATGGGCGCGGTGGTGAGTTTCACCGGGATCGTGCGGGATATCGCGGCGGGCCTGGAGGCGATGCAGATCGAGCATTACCCGGGGATGACCGAGAAGGCGCTGGCCGGGATCGCGGAGGAGGCAAGCGCGCGCTGGAGCTTGGGCGATGTGCTGGTCATTCATCGCCATGGTGCGCTGGCCCCCGACGAGATGATCATGATGGTCGCCACGTCCTCGCCCCACCGGGCGGATGCGTTTCAGGCGGCGGAGTTCCTGATGGATTACCTGAAATCCCGCGCGCCCTTCTGGAAAAAGGAAGTGACGCGGGACGGCGCCGATTGGGTGGATGCCAAGGACGCCGACGAGGATGCGCTGAGCCGCTGGTGACGCAAGGTTCGCGTTGACCGCAGCGGGCCGTGCATGGAGAGATTTGCCCGTCGGGACAGCGAAAGGTGCGTCATTCCATGAACGAGATCATCGAGAGTTATGTCGAAACGCTGAACCCCAAGGCGAAGGGGGCCATTCGCGGCACCGCGAAGCTGGTGATCGAGGGTGCGGGCAGCGTGATGCTGGACGAGACTGGCGCAAGGGCGGGCGACGAGGACGCCGACGTGGTGCTGATGGCCAGCGATGCGGTCTTTCGCGACATCCTGTCGGGCGAGCAGAACCCGGTGATGGCCTACATGTCGGGCAAGCTGAAGGTCGAGGGGAATGCGCAGCGGGCGCTGAAAGTCAGCGGGATCCTGACCGGGTGAGGCCCGGACAGGGTGTGCTGGTAAACGGCAGCGTCCGCGCCCTGAGGCCTTGTGGCGGTCGCTTGCAAAGCTGTGCTAATCCCGTTCCTGGTACCACGATTTCAACGAAACAGAAGCATCCATGAACTCGGATTCCTTTTTTGGTCTTGATCCCTATCACATTGCGCTGGCGGTGACCGGGGTGATCGTCATCAGCGCGCGGTGGCTGCCGCGGCTGGTGTCCCGCGCGGAGCCGGTGTTTGCGCCGCTGATGATCCTGTTCGGGGCCGGGGCCGCCATGCTGATCCCAGCCGCGGCTTTCATGCCTGACCCGCGCGAAGCGCCGCTGCTGTGGGAAAAGATGAGCGAGCTGGCCGTGATCGTGGCGTTGTTCGGGACGGGGATGCGGATCGACACGATCAGGCCCTGGCGCAAGTGGAGTCCGACGGCGCGTATGCTTGGCATCGCCATGCCATTGACCATCGCCGCCGTGGCTCTGCTTGGCGTCAGCCTGGAGGGCCTGACCGTGGCCGGGGCGATCCTCTTGGGGGCAGTCATCGCGCCCACCGATCCGGTGCTGGCGGCCGATGTGCAGGTCGGTCCGCCGCAGGAAGGCCGGGAGCATCCCGTGCGCTTTACCCTGACGACGGAGGCGGGGCTGAACGACGGGCTGGCGTTTCCGTTCGTGTATCTGGGACTGATCGTGGCCGCGGAAGGCCTGAACCCGGGTGCCTGGGCGCTGGACTGGCTGGTTTGGGATGTGTTCTATCGCATCGCCGTCGGGATCGTCGCCGGATGGGCCGGTGGCCGCGTGCTTGCTTTCGTGCTGTTCTCGGTCCCGCGGAACGCGCCGCTGGCCGACACCGGATCGGGGGTGGTGGCACTGGCCGGGGTGCTGTTGTGCTATGGCTCGACGGAACTGGTGGAGGGCTATGGGTTCATCGCCGTTGCCGTGATGGGGCTGACCCTGCGGCGAGAGGAAAAGGACCACCGATTTCACCGGCGCCTGCATGATTTCACGGAATCGATCGAACATGCGCTGACCGCCCTGTTGCTGGTCGCGCTGGGGACGGTCCTGCCGCTGGTGCTGGCCGATCTGACCTGGCGCCATGTGGTCATTGCGCTGATCCTGATCTTGGTCATCCGGCCCGTATCAGGCTGGCTGAGCCTGATGGGGTCGCATATGCCGCACCGGGACCGGGCGGTGGTTGCCGTCTACGGGGTGCGCGGGATCGGCTCGATCTACTACCTGTGCTACGCGATGAGCCATATAGATTTCGTGAACGAGAGTGAGCTTTGGTCGCTTGTCGGGTTGGTCATCCTGCTGTCCACGATCCTGCACGGTTTCAGCGTCAACTGGTCGATGCGGAGGATCGAGGATTGACGGTCTTTCGCCGCGCGGCGCGGGGTCTCGTGTGATGCGAACCCTCTGCCCCATTTGCCCTTGGAAATTGGCATGTTTCGACGCGCCGCACTGAACGTGGGGGGCTGACCCGCCCGGCTTTTGCAGCGAATCGTGACAAAATTGTTAACCGTGCTATCCTTTAAACTCTGGAGGGAGTTTATGCGATGGCAGTACCGGCACAGGTGACTTGGGCAAACACTTCGACGAAACCGGGGACGGATATCCGGCAGCTCGGGGGGTATGTGAAGAAATTCTTTGGCAAGGCGCCGTGGCAACTCAGGCCCGAAGACGCGATTGCCAGCATCGAACACGACGAGTGGCGGTTCTATGTCGAGTTGGACGGCGAGAAAGTCTGGCTTGAGGTCGAGGAAGATCCGCAGGGGCAGAAAAAGCTGAGCCTGTCCGGCGAGGTTCTGGCCGAAGAGGTTTTCGGATCGCTGCCGGACAAGCCGACCCAGTGAGGCCGCGCGGCTTGTCCCGGGGGCGAGCCCTGAAATTCCAATCATGACGATGTTCGATGGCCGTCCTGTGCAATATGCCGCCGGGTGCGTGTTTCGGGCTGTGGCCGGCGCGACATCGCCGCTTTCATTTCACACCGATCTGCTGTATGGGCGCACCTATCTGAAACGTGACGCCTTAGACCCCGGCGCATGAGATGATGGAGGGGTCGGTGGCAATGGGGCCACCAATGTAACGGAGGACCCGGGATACGCCCGGGAGGGCCTCCAGCTAGGAAACGATAGATGTTCAAAGAAGTGAAAAAATCGATCCAGTGGGGCGAGGATACGCTGACACTGGAAACGGGCAAGGTTGCCCGTCAGGCGGATGGCTCGGTCATCGCCACCTACGGGGAAACCTCGGTCATGGCGAACGTGACCTTTGCAAAAGCCCCGCGTGAAGGTCAGGATTTCTTTCCGCTGACCGTTCACTACCAGGAGAAATACTATTCCGCGGGCAAGGTGCCCGGCGGCTTTTTCAAGCGTGAGGCACGGCCCACGGAAAAGGAAACCCTGACCGCGCGCCTGATCGACCGTCCGATCCGCCCGCTGTTCGTGCCGGGTTTCAAGAACGAAGTGCTGGTGATGTGCACCGTGCTGAGCCATGACCTGGTCAACGACCCGGATATGGTGGCGATGATCGCGGCCAGCGCCGCGCTGACCATTTCGGGCGCGCCCTTCATGGGGCCGATCGCGGGCTGCCGTGTCGGTTTCACCGATGGCGAGTACGTGCTGAACCCCGAGGTCGACGACATGCACGACCTGCGCAACAACCCCGAGCAGCGGCTCGACCTGGTGGTTGCGGGCACGAAGGGTGCCGTGATGATGGTGGAATCCGAAGCCTACGAGCTGTCGGAAGAGGAAATGCTGGGCGCGGTGAACTTCGCGCATGAGCAGATCCAGCCGGTGATCGACATGATCATCGACCTGGCCGAGGACGCTGCGAAAGAGCCGTTCGACTTCCAGCCGCCGGATTACAGCGACCTTTACGAGGCCGTGAAGGCGGCGGGCGAAGACAAGCTGGCCGCGGCCTACAAGATCCAGGACAAGCAGGAACGCACGAGTGCCGTTTCGGCCGCCAAGGAAGAGATCAAGGCATCGCTGTCCGAAGAGCAGCTTGAAGATCCGAACCTGGGCTCCGCTCTCAAGAAGCTGGAAGCGTCGATCCTGCGCGGTGACATCGTGAAGTCCGGTAAGCGGATCGACGGCCGGAGCCTCGACGAGGTCCGCCCGATCGTTTCGGAAACCGGCCTGCTGCCGCGGACGCATGGCTCGGCCCTGTTCACCCGTGGGGAAACGCAAGGTCTGGTCGTGACCACGCTGGGCACCGGCGACGACGAGCAGATCATCGACGCGCTGCACGGCAACTTCCGTTCGAACTTCCTGCTGCACTACAACTTCCCGCCCTACTCGGTCGGCGAAGCGGGTCGCGTGGGCCCTCCGGGACGGCGTGAAATCGGTCACGGCAAGCTGGCATGGCGCGCGTTGCAGGCGGTGCTGCCGGCGGCGACGGATTTCCCCTACACGATCCGGGTCGTCAGCGAGATCACCGAGTCGAACGGCTCGTCCTCGATGGCGTCGGTCTGTGGTGGGTCATTGTCCATGATGGACGCCGGTGTGCCGCTGAAGGCGCCGGTGGCCGGCGTGGCCATGGGCCTGGTGCTGGAAGACGACGGTTCCTACGGCATCCTGACCGACATCCTTGGGGACGAGGATCACCTGGGCGACATGGACTTCAAGGTGGCGGGGACCGAAGCCGGTATCACGTCGCTGCAGATGGACATCAAGGTCGCAGGCATCACGCCGGAGATCATGCAGAAGGCGCTTGAGCAGGCGAAGGCCGGCCGGTTGCACATCCTGGGCGAGATGGCCAAGGCGCTGACCGAAGCGAGCGAGTTCTCGGTTCACGCACCGCGCATCGAGACGATGCAGATCCCGACCGACAAGATCCGCGAAGTGATCGGGTCCGGTGGCAAGGTGATCCGCGAGATCGTCGAAGTGTCGGGCGCCAAGGTCGACATCAACGACGAGGGTGTCATCAAGATCGCGTCGCCCAACGGCGAGGCCATCCAGAAGGCATACGACATGATCCATTCGATCGTGGCAGAGCCGGAAGAAGGCAAGATCTACAAGGGTACGGTCGTGAAGATCGTGGACTTCGGCGCCTTCGTGAACTTCTTCGGCAAGCGCGACGGGCTGGTGCATGTCAGCCAGATCGAGAACCGCCGCCTGAACCATCCTTCGGACGTTCTGAAGGAAGGCCAGGACGTGTGGGTCAAGTTGCTGGGCTTTGACGATCGCGGCAAGGTGCGCCTGTCGATGAAGGTTGTCGATCAGGAGACCGGCGAGGAAGCCAAGAAAGAAGAGCCTGCGGACGAGTAAAATCCGCGGTCTTTGAGAAACGGAAAGCCCCGGTGGAAACGCCGGGGCTTTTTTGCGGGAAAGTGACGCGACGTCACAGCCAAAGGTAAGGTTTTCCCTACGGGTCAAAGCCCGTGTTTTTTCCGATACACCGCTCAGCCGCTCCGCGGTTAGAATACGGGTACCGGAAGGGTATCCGGCTGCGCTGTCACTCACGGATCATGCGCGTCGGAGGGGGTCCCGGTCAACGAACCGGGGCCCTTTGGATTTTCCTTGTTTCTAAAGCCGCATAAAGGCAGGTGCGCGGAGAGGGCCGCGCCTGCCAGCGATGCAGCGGGCCTCGCGGTAGGTCAGGATCGGCAGTGCCGCGCGATAGGGTGCGGTACCGGCGGCGCGACGGATCGCGGCGGCTTCTTCGATCAGCCAGTCCTCTGTCATCACGCCGGGCAGGATGGTTTCGCAGGGTGCGCCGCCCTCGGCCAGGACAAGCTGATGATCCTTGAGCAGAAGATGGACGTAGGTCACGGAGCGGCAGGGCGCGAAGGTGATGCCGGGCTGGCCCACCAGCGCCTTGGCGGGCACCAGTACCTCTTGCGTGCCGAAGAGCAGCTCGGCCTTCCACGCGCGGATCGCGACGCGATGCTGTTGGGACAGACGCAGTGGGCGCGTGTTGCCGAGAACGCCGGGGGCGAAACGGACCGGACAGGCGGGCCCGTCGCCCGCCATGCGCCGCGCGCCTGCCCAGAGGATGCGCCGGGGCGCGGCATCGCGGGTCAGCACCCGGTCACCGGGACGAAGATGCTCGACGGGCCGGGCGCCGGACGGGGTTTCGAGCAAGGTACCGCCGGCGAAACAATTGACCGTATGGGTATAGCTGGCGTTCTGGTCGGAGGTGAAAAACTTGGGCGGCTGGCCGTTGGTGAAATTGTCGAAGTACCAGGTTTCCAGATCGAAGCCCGGCGACCAGATGACCTGGGCCGGGTCGCCGTTGCCATCCGTCCCTTCGAACACGATGATGCCGCCATCAGCCGGGGCCGGGTCGCTGCGGATCACGACCGCGTCGTCGAGCAGATGCGTGCCGCCGGGGCCGGAATACTGAACATCGTAGGTCTCGCCCAGTTCGAACAGGTTGGGGCCGCTGTCGCTCGCGTTCGAGGTGACGATCAGGTCCTGCGAGCTGTTGGGCGGATAGTCGAAGGACGATTGCCCGGGCGCGTCGTTGACGTTTGCCCCGGTCGCAACCGCGAATTCGTTGTCTATGCCGTAAAACGTCTTGGTCATGCCCGCCACTCCGAGAGGCGAGCATCACGTCAAGAGCCTAAGGCGATGTTGATTACCGAAAGGAAAATACGGCGGATTTGACTTAAACCGGCAGGGCCGTGGTTTGCAGCACCGTGCGCAGCGCAAAGCTGGATTGCATGGTGGCCACACCGGGCAGGCGGGTGAGATACTGGCGGTGGATGCGGGCGAAATCCTCGGTGTCCTCGACCGCGAGTTTGAGCAGATAGTCTGCGGTGCCCGCCGTCAGGTGGCATTCCAGCACATTGGGGATGCGGGCCACGGCGGTCTCGAACGCGTCGAGCACATCGTCTGCCTGGGTCGTGAGGGTGATCTCGACGAAGACGGTGGTGGGCACCCCCATGCGGCGCGGGTCCAGAAGGGCGACATAGCCCTTGATGTAGGCTTCGGTTTCCAGCCGCTGCACCCGGCGATGACAGGCCGAGGGCGAGAGGTTGACCGCCTCGGCCAGGTCGGCGTTGGAGATGCGGCCGCGTTTCTGCAGAACGGCAAGAAGGCGACGATCCATCGTGTCGAGGGTCATTCGGGGCAAAACCTTTTGGTGAAACGCCAGTGCTTCGAAGAATATTCCGGTTTCTACAGCAAGCACGGGCAAAATATCAAACCCCTTTCAATGAGGCCGCTGTATTCTAGTCTATAGCGCAAAGAGGAGTGCGACATGAAAATCGGATGCCCGACTGAGATCAAACCGCAGGAGTTTCGCGTGGGGATGACCCCCAACGCCGCCGGAGAGGCCGTGTCCCATGGTCACGAGGTCATCATCCAGTCCGGCGCCGGCAAGGGCGCGGGGTTCGAGGATGCGGATTATGTCGCCGCCGGGGCCACGATCATCGACACGGCGGAAGAGGTGTTTGCCACCGCCGACATGATCGTGAAGGTCAAGGAACCGCAGGCCGGTGAGCGCAAGATGCTGCGCGAAGGGCAGCTGCTGTTCACCTACCTGCACCTGGCGCCCGATCCGGCACAGACGAAGGATCTGCTGGAAAGCGGATGCACGGCGATTGCCTATGAGACCGTGACGGACGAGCGCGGCGGCCTGCCCCTGCTGGCGCCTATGTCGGAGGTTGCGGGCCGCCTGGCGCCGCAGGTGGGCGCCTACACGCTGCAGAAAGCCAATGGCGGGCGCGGCGTGCTGATGGGCGGCGTGCCCGGTGTGGGCCCGGCCAAGGTGCTGGTGATCGGTGGCGGTGTCGTGGGCACGCACGCGGCGCGGATCGCGGCGGGCATGGGCGCGGACGTGACCGTGCTGGACCGCTCGCTGCCGCGTCTGCGGTATCTCGACGACGTGTTCTCGGGTACTTTCAACACCGGGTATTCGTCGCAAGGCCTTCTGGCCGAGCATCTGGAGCAGGCCGACATGGTGATCGGCGCGGTTCTGATCCCCGGGGCCGAAGCGCCCAAGCTGGTGAAGCGGGCACAGTTCGCCGACATGAAGCCGGGCGCGGTGCTGGTGGACGTGGCGATCGACCAGGGCGGGTGTTTCGAGACCTCGAAGGCCACCACCCATGCCGACCCGATCTATGATGTCGACGGGATCATGCATTACTGCGTGGCCAACATGCCGGGCGCCGTCGCGCGGACCTCGACCATCGCGCTGGGCAACGCGACGATGCCGTTCATGCTGGCGCTGGCGGATAAGGGGTGGAAACAGGCCTGTGCCGATGATCCGCACCTGCTGAACGGTCTGAACGTGCATGCCGGGCAGTTGACGTATTTTGCCGTGGGCAAGGCGCTGGGGATCGACGTGATCTCGCCGCAGATGGTTGTGAAAGGGTAGGGTCTGCGTGGGTTGTCACCCACCCTACGCTTGATTGCCGCACTCGGCACTAGACCTACTGCTCGATATCCGCGCCGCCCTCTTCGGTGCGTTTGGCGATGAAGGCGTCGATGGCCTCCAGCCGGTCTTGCGCCAGGGCCGGGTCCTCGTGCGCGGCGAGCGTTTCGAAAAAGATGCGGTTGGCACGTTCGGTCGTGTCCACCGCACCCCGGTCGCGGTAGTTCTCGTAGTTTGACCAGTCGGACAGGAGCGGCGAATAGAAGGCCGTCTCGAACCGGTCCAGCGTGTGCTGCGTGCCGAAGAAATGGCCGCCGTGGCGCACGTCGGCGATGGCGTCATAGGCGAGCGTGGCCTCGGTGACCTCGACCGGCTTGAAGAGTTCAGCGAACATTTGCAGCACTTCGACGTCGATGATGAACTTCTCGACCGAGATGGTCAGCCCGCCTTCGAGCCAGCCTGCGCCGTGCAGGATCAGGTTGGCGCCGCCCATCAGGGCGCCCCAGAGCGACATCTGCGATTCGTAGGCGGCTTGCGCATCCGGCGCGTTCGAGGCTGTCGGCGCTGAGGAGCGTAGGGGGACGTTGTAGCGGCGCGCAAGCTGGCCCGAGGCGAAGGCGGCCTTGACGTATTCCGGCGTGCCGAAGGCGGGCGCGCCGCTGCGCATGTCGACGTTGGAGGTGAAGCTACCGTAGCAGACGGGCGCGCCGGGACGGACGATCTGGGACAGGCACAGACCTGCCAGCGTCTCGGCGTTCTGCATGACCAGCGCGCCGGGGATGGTGACCGGGGCCATGGCGCCGGCCAGCGTGAAGGGCGTGAGGATCATCATCTGGCCCGCGCGGGCTGCGTCGATGATGCCGCGGCACATCAGGGCGTCCAGTTGCAGGGGCGAGTTGGAGTTGGCAACGGAATAGCTGACGCAGGTATTGGGGAAGTCGTCCTTGCCGAGGCCGTGGGCGAGGCGCAGGATCTCGTAGCTGTCGGCGATGGCCTCGCGCCCGCGGAAATAGACGAAGGGGATCTTTTCGGTCAGGGCCGCAATGGAGCGGGTCATGTGCAGGTGGCGCAGGCCGAGGGCAATGTCCTGCGGCTCGACCACCGGACCGATGAAATGGATCACGTCGAACGCCTGCGCGATCTTGCAGAAATTGTCGTAGTCCGCCTGCGTGCCGGGGCGGCGGCCGCCCTGCAGGTCGGAACAGTTGGGCGAGCCGGCGGAGGTCGTGATGCCGACGTTGGGCCCGCCGAGGGTCTGCGTGCGGGTGGGGTTGCGGCTGTGCAGGGTGACGTCTGGCGGCGCGTGGGCCATGAGCGCCATCAGCGCGCCGGGGTCGAAGCGGATGATTTTGTCATCGACTTCGGTCATCCCGGCGGAACGATAGAGGGCGCGGGCCTCGTCATTCAGAACCTTGATGCCGATGTCGCGCAGGACCCTGAGGGAGGTTTGGTGGATCGCCTCGATCTCGTCGGCGCTGAATTGCTCGATGGGCGGATAGGGACGCTTCCACTGGCGCCAGGCGGCGTCGAACGCGTGTTCGGCGGCATTGGCGCGCTTGGCGGCGCGGCCACGGCGGCCGCCGGAGCGTTGGGTGTTCATGATTTTTGTGCCCCGCGCATCAGGATGTCGCGATAGGCGTTGGCCGTGCCCGGGTTGATGTCGCGCCCGGTGAAGCAGCGGAAATAGGCCTCGAGATAGCTCATTCGCTGGGCGTCGGTTTCGCCCGCTGCGATGTCGAGCGCGTAATAGGTGATCTGGGTGAAGCAGATCACGCGGGCGCGGATGAACGCTTCGGGCTGGGGATAATCGAAGCGTTGGAACATGGCGGCCACGGCGTCGATCCGGGCGTCATCCTCGGCCTTGAGGCGCGCGCGGAGGGCGTCGTCGTAGCGGGCCCAGTTGCGGATCGCCTGATCGAGCGCCGGGTCGAAGCGGCGGTGATCGGTCCAGACGGCGAAAAGAGCGAGGATGCCGTCGTCGAGTGTCTCGGCTTTGGAAACCGCGTCGACGATAACGCCGGTGTTGCGGGAGCGCCATTGGTGAACAAGCGTGTCGAGGAGCGATTCGCGGGAGTCGAAATGCCAGTAGAAGCTGCCACGCGTGACACCGAGGCTGCGGGACAGGACGGTGATCTGGATTGCGTCGACGCCACTGTCGATCAGCAGGCGCAGGGCTGCGTCGATCCAGTCATCGCGGGTCAGACGGGTTTGTCGGTCTTCTTTCTGCGTGACTTGCATCGGGGTCTCTGTACAGGGCTGTATGGTTGAATACAGGGTTGTATGGTTGTCGTCAATCTTGAGGGAGAGGCTGCTACCGAAGGCCATCAAAATCAAGCGTTTGCCGCAGGACGACACGACCAACGGGTGGAGCGCGATTCTGCCCGACCGCACCGCGCATGCGCCAAACGTGTGGTCGGCGGTGTGCCAGAACGCGGTGGGCGTGACCAAGGGGACATTCGGCGGGGTGCTGGTTGCGGGACCTGGCGTGCGGGCTCGGTTCGAGTGGGAGCTTTTCACCAATCGGCACGAAGCCTGAGTTGATCGGTGGCGCATGGCTGGATACGGTGGGAAAAGGGCCGGGTCCGGGCCTCCTCCCTCCGATCGGGGCAGCATGTTTGGTGCAGGGCCGCTGAGTTTCGACACTTTTCGGGATGCGTTTGCGCATGAGGAGGGGCTGCACGGGGCGCATCCGCGAGGAGAGACGACATGCGGCTGAGTGCCCCTGTTTTCAGACTTAAGAGAGACGCAAAGAAACTGGCGCGGGACCGCTCCATGCCGTTGCACGTGGCGCTGGACGAGGTTGCGGTGCGCGAAGGGTTCCGAAGTTGGAGCCACATGATGGAGGCGCGGCCCGTGGCGACGCTGGCGGCGCAGGTGCGTGCCGGGATCGCGCCCGGATCGCTGGTTGTGCTGGCGGCACGGCCCGGGCAGGGCAAGACGCGGCTGGGCCTTGAACTGGCGCAGGAGGCGGTGCGGGCCGGGCAGCGGGGGTGGTTCTTTACGCTGGATTACACGCGCCGGGACGTTGCCACGCTTCTGGATGAAGGCGAGGCCACGGAATGTACCGTGGATACATCGGACGAGATATGCGCGGCGCATATCCTGGCCTCTACGGGGGATGCGGGGCGGGGCGACGTGATCGTGATCGACTTCCTGCAGCTCCTGGACCAGAAGCGGGTGCATCCGCCGTTGCAGGAACAGTTGGAGGACCTGAAGCGCCATGCGCAAGCAACCGGGGCCATTATCGCCGCGATTTCCCAGGTAGACCGGAGGTTCGATGCCGAGACCGGGGACGTGCCGGGCTTTGACGATCTCAGGATGCCGAACCCGGTGGACCTGTCGCTGTTCGACCGGGGCTGCTTTCTGTACGGTGGCGAGGCCCGGTTGCTGCACACGGCGTAATGTCGTTTTGCGACCTTTCTGAGGTCGCTTTTGGACCGCGCGGCTTGGCCCCAGCGGCTCTATGGTCATACAAACAAGAATAACCGTAGAGCCAGCCGGGGGCATCGCCATATGGGCCGATTTATCCTGCGCCGTGTCGGGGTGATGTTTCTGACGGCGCTTTGCCTGACGTTCATCGTCTTCTTCCTGACCAATCTTTACCCGAACCTGGAAAAGATGGCGAAGACCGAGGGCAACATGCGGATGTCGGATGCCGAGGTCGAAAGCTATCTTCAGAACAACGGGTATTTGCAGCCGACGCTGGTGAAATACGGCCAGTGGCTGGGCGTGCTGCCCGGGTATGTCATCGAAGGGACGGACGGGAAGGTGCGGGCGAAATGCGCCACGCCCGAGACGCCCGTAGAGCAGGCGCCGGCGTTTTGCGGCGTGTTGCAGGGGAACTGGGGCTATTCCAACCGTCTGAAGAAAGACGTGGACGTGGTGATCGGCGAGAAGCTGGCGCTGACCGGCATCCTGATGTTCTGGGTGATGCTGCTGATGGTGCCCTCGGCGCTGATCCTCGGGGTGTTGGCGGGGATGCGGGAAGGCTCAAAACTGGATCGGACGTTGTCGACCTTTTCGATCGGCACGACGGCGACCCCGGAATACGTGTCGGGTGTTCTGTTCATCGCCGTCTTCGCCAGTTCCGCCGTGGGGTTGAAGTGGTTCAAGGGCACGGCGACCAGTGCGATGGACAATATCACCTTCGAGAATTTCTTTCTGCCGGTGCTGACCATCGCGGTTTACGGCATGGGGTATATCGCGCGGATGACGCGGGCCAGCATGGCCGAGGTCATGACCTCGCAATATATCCGAACGGCGCGGCTTAAGGGTGTGAGCTTTCCCAATATCGTGATGAAACACGCGTTGCGCAACGCGCTGATCGCCCCTTTCACGGTGATCATGTTGCAGTTTCCCTGGCTGCTTAACGGCGTGGTGATCGTCGAGACGCTGTTCAACTACAAGGGCTTCGGCTGGGCGCTGGTGTTGGCGGCGGGGAACAATGACATCGAACTTTTGCTGGGAATCTCGGTGGTTTCGGTCGTCGTGGTGCTGGTGACGCAGCTGATCTCGGACATCGGGTATGTCTACCTGAACCCGCGTATTTCGGTCAGCTGAGGGGAGGAGAGCGGACATGGACCCCTTGAGCTGGAGCGGGATCCTCTTGCAGATGGTGCAGCAATTCGCGGCGCCGCTGATCGCGGTGGCGGTGACCTTTGTGGTTTCCTTCGTGTTCAAGCGCAGGCTGGGCCTTTACGGCAAGCTTTTTGACAGCGTGATCGGGATGATCGGGCTGGCGCTGGTGCTGTTCTGGGTGTTCACGGCGTTCTTCGCCGGGCCGCTGGACATGGTGGGCACGCATGACCCGCTGGACCAGTCGGCGATGATGAAAAAGGCACTGCCCGGCGAGCCCTATACCAAGCTGATCGGCGAGCCGGACCCGAACGCGGGGGAGCATTACCTGCTGGGCGGGGACAACCTGGGCCGCGACGTGTTCAGCCGGGTGGTGGATGGCAGCATCAAGGTGATGCTGATCGCGCCGTTCGCGACGATCTTCGCCTTCATGGTCGGGATCACGCTGGGCCTGCCGGCGGGGTATTACGGCGGGCGGTTCGACACGGTGCTGAGTTTCCTGGCGAACCTGGTGCTGGCCTTTCCGGTGATCCTGCTGTTCTACCTGCTGGTGACGCCGGAGATCAAAGAGACGCTGATCCCGCGAATCATGGCGGGCACATTGTTCATCTTTCCAATCGTTTTCCTGACGGTGCTGTGGAATTCGCGGTTCCGAACGCAGGCGTCTAAGCGTAACCTTTACGTTGGCATCACCTTGGTCATGGGGACGTGGGTGTACCTGGGCATCGCTTGGGATGCGGACCCGACGGGGATCATCATCTTTCCGCCCAACCTGCTGGTGGTGTTCGTGTCGGTAGTATTCGTGAACTCGCCCACGGTGTTCCGGATCGTGCGCGGGCTGGCGCTGGACATCAAGACGCGCGATTACGTGGCCGCCGCGCAGACGCGGGGCGAGGGGCCGTGGTACATCATGCTGTGGGAGATCCTGCCCAATGCGCGCGGGCCGCTCTTGGTCGATTTCTGCCTGCGGATCGGGTACACCACGATCCTTCTGGGGACGCTGGGTTTCTTCGGTCTGGGGCTGGAAAGTGAAAGCGCCGACTGGGGCAAGATGATCATCGACGGGCGGCGCCTGCTGTCGGCCAATATCCTGCATATCGCCATTCCGCCTGCGCTGGCGCTACTCAGCCTCGTTCTGGGGCTGAACTTCCTGGCGGACGGGCTGCGGGAAGAGAGCTTGAGGGATTAGGGACCAACCCGCCCCGGACCCCGATCCGGGGCCTCTGGCGGCGAGGTCCCGGGGCAGGCCCGGGACGGGATTTCGAGAGGGACATGAGAGATGTCGAAACTGCAAGCGCATGACAGACCCATTTTGGAGATCGACAGCCTGTCGATTTCCTTCTTCACGCGGCTGCGGGAAATTCCTGCGGTGATGGATTTCTCGGTCTCTGTGCAGCCGGGCGAGGCTGTGGGGCTGGTGGGCGAGAGCGGTTGCGGAAAGTCCACGGTCGCGCTGGGCGTGATGCAGGATCTGGGTGTGAACGGACGGATCGTGGGCGGCACGATCAAGTTCAAGGGGCGCGACCTGAGCCAGATGAGCGCCAAGGAGTTGCGCGATATTCGCGGCAACGAGATCGCGATGATCTACCAGGAGCCGATGGCCAGCCTGAATCCGGCGATGAAAATCGGCAAGCAGCTGATCGAGGTGCCGATGATCCACGAGGGTATCGGCGAGACGGAAGCGTGGCAGCGCGCGCTGGACGTGGTGCGGGACGTGAAACTGCCCGATCCAGAGCGCATCCTGAAATCCTTTCCGCACCAGTTGTCGGGCGGGCAGCAGCAGCGGATCGTGATCGCGATGGCGCTGATGTCCAAGCCGTCGCTGCTGATCCTCGACGAGCCGACGACGGCGCTGGATGTTACCGTGGAGGCCGCCGTGGTCGAGCTGGTGAAGGACCTCGGCAAGAAATACGGCACGTCGATGCTGTTCATCAGCCACAACCTAGGGCTGGTGCTGGAAACCTGCGACCGGATCTGCGTGATGTATTCCGGCGAAGCGGTGGAGACGGGCAGCATCCGGGACGTCTTCGACAAGATGCGGCATCCCTATACGCAGGCGCTGTTCCGGTCGATCCCGCTGCCCGGGGCGAACAAGAACGCGCGTCCGCTGGTGGCCATTCCGGGGAACTTTCCCCTGCCGCACGAGCGGCCGCTGGGATGCAACTTCGGCCCGCGTTGCGATTATTTCAAGGAGGGGCGCTGCAACCGGGCGGAGGGCCTTCCGATGTCGCCCGTGCCGGGGGACGAGCGCCATGCGTCGCGCTGTCTGCGGTTCGAGGAGATCGACTGGACCGCGCCGGTGAAGGCCAGCGTGACGACCGAGGCGACCGAGAAGGGCGAGGTCGTGCTGAAAATGGACAAGCTCAAGAAATACTACGAGGTGGCGGCGAACGCGCTGTTCGGAACAGGCGGCGACACCAAGGTCGTGAAGGCGAACGAGACCCTGAGTTTCGAGGCACGGGAGAGCGAGACGCTGGCCATCGTGGGCGAGTCGGGCTGTGGGAAGTCGACCTTTGCCAAGGTACTTATGGGGCTGGAGACGGCGACGGACGGACAGATCCTGCTGGACAATCGCAATATCGAGCGCACGCGGATCGAGAGGCGGGACACCAAGACGGTGGCCGATATCCAGATGGTGTTTCAGAACCCGTTCGATACGCTGAACCCGTCGATGACCGTGGGGCGGCAGATCATCCGCGCGCTCGAAGTATTTGGCGTGGGCAAAAACGATGCCGAGCGGCGGGCGGAATTGATGCGACTGCTGGACCTTGTGAAACTGCCGCGTGAATTTGCAGACCGGATGCCCCGGCAGCTGTCCGGCGGGCAGAAGCAGCGCGTGGGGATTGCGCGGGCCTTTGCCGGGGGCGCGCGGATCGTGGTGGCGGACGAGCCGGTGTCGGCGCTGGATGTCAGCGTGCAGGCGGCGGTGACGGACCTGCTGATGGAGATACAGCGCGAGAAGAAGACGACGCTTCTGTTCATCAGTCACGACCTGAGCATCGTGCGCTACCTGAGCGACCGGGTGATGGTGATGTACCTGGGCCACGTGGTGGAACTGGGCACGACGGAGCAGGTCTTTGCGCCGCCCTATCATCCCTACACCGAGGCGTTGCTGTCGGCTGTGCCGATTGCCGATACCAGCGTCGAGAAGACGCATATCGTGCTGGAAGGCGACGTGCCGTCGGCGATGAATCCGCCCTCGGGCTGTCCGTTCCAGACGCGGTGCCGGTGGAAATCCCAGGTGCCGGCGGGTCTGTGCGAGGTCGAGGTGCCGCCGATGCGAACGCTGGATGACGGTCACCAGCTGAAATGTCATCTGGCCGAGGTGAAGCTGGCCGAGATGGAGCCGGTGATCAAGGTCGCGGCGGAGTAGCCTGCTTCAGAGTGGGAAGAAGATGCTGATCGCGAAACTGGCCGTCAGGCCGACGATGATGTTCATCGGCACGCCAACCTTGAGAAAATCGGTGAATCGATAATTGCCCGCGCCGTAGACCAGCGTGTTGGTCTGGTACCCGATGGGCGTGGCGAAGCTGGCGCTGGCTGAGAACATGACGGCGACGACAAAGGCCCGGGGATCGACTCCCAGCTGGCTGGCCAGTGCCACGACGATGGGTGTGAAGATCACGGCGACGGCGTTGTTGGTCACCACCTCGGTCAGGATCGAGCCGACCGCGTAGATCGCCAGCAGGGTCAGGAAGGGTGGCATGCCCTCGAGCCAGGGCGTGAGCGCGGCAACGAGCAGTTCCACCGCGCCGGTATGGTCCAGCCCGGCGCCGACGATCAGCATGGCGAAGATCAGCACGAGGATCGAGCCGTCGATGGAGGACCACGCCTCGTCACTGTCGATGCAGCGCAGCACGAGGATGGCGGCGACGCCCACGAGGGCGAGGATGCCGATGGGCATGACCTCGAACGCGGCGAGGCCGACGATGCCCAGGAGCGCCAGGATCGCAACCGGGGCCTGCTTGCGGCGGAAGGCGCGCCCGCCCGGTTCGCTGACCGAGACGACATCGCCGGACTTGCGCAGCTCCTCGAAGCCGTCGGCGGTGCCTTCGAGCAGCAGCTTGTCGGCGGGACGCAGGCGCACGCCTGACAGATCGGCGCCGGCGATGTGCCCGGCACGGAACGCGCCCAGCACGCGCATTCCGGCCCGGCGTCCTAGCGCGAGGTCGGCGATGCGGACCCCGGTGCTGCGGCGCGAGGGGGTGACGATGGCCTCGGCCACGCGGATTTCGGCCTCGGGGTCAAGTTCGACCGAGCGGCGCAGGCCGACGCGCAGGCCGGGCGTTTCGGAGAAGGTCAGGATCTCGGAGGTGGGGGCGAGCAGGATGACGGCATCGCCACGGGCGATGACCTGATCGGACAGGTCCCTGCGCACGATCTGGCTGCCCCGGCGCAGGCCGGTGACGCGGATGCTGTTGCGCTGGAAATCGGCGATCTCGGACAGGGGCATCCCGATCATGGGGGAGTCGGCCAGCACCGTGATCTCGGACAGAAAGGCGGTCTCGGAGGTCTCTGCCTCGTCCTTTGATCGGCGGTCGGGGAGCAGGAAGCGGCCCAGCAGCACCATCGCCGCACCGCCGACGATGGCGACGACAATGCCGACCGGGGCGATTTCGAAGATCGAGAACGGCTCCAGCCCGGCCTCTCGCGCGACGCCGTCGACCAGAAGGTTGGTCGAGGTGCCGATGAGCGTGCAGGTGCCGCCCAACACCGCGGCATAGGAGAGCGGGATCAGCAGGCGTGTTGCGGCGATGTTGAGGCTGCCTGCCAGGCGCATGACCACGGGGATCAGCACCAGCACGACCGGCGTGTTGTTGATGAAGGCCGAGGCGGCGATGGTGGCGAAGATGAAGATGCCGATGGCCAGAAGTGGACGGTCCTTGGCCCGGCCGATCACCAGACCGGCGATGGCATCCAGCACGCCGGTGCGCACCAGAGCGCCGGAGACCACGAACATCGCGGCAATGGTGATGGGCGCGGAGCTGGAAAAGACGTCCATCACCTCGTCCGTGGGCACGAGGCCGAGGATGATGAAGAGCGCGGCGGCGCCGGCGGCGGTCACTTCGGGCGGGTATTTTTCAAGCGTGAAGGCGACGAAGAGAAGCGCGAGGATGACAAGCGCGATGACAGGGGCGTTGGCCCCGATGATGTCGTACATTTCCGCAACCTGGAACGAGATACTCTGCGGCGGAGCATAGGCCTGTTCGGTGCGATGACCAGAGGGATTCGCGCAGCGAGCGGCAGGGTGCCGAGCTGCGGCAGGCGAGCCCTTTTACAAGAGCCCGCCAGACGGGGTGTTGCGGTGGTGTGGCCTTAGCGGGCCTTCAGCGCGTCGCGGATTTCCACGAGCAGGTCGATCTCGTTGGGGCCGGGGGCCTCTTCCGGGGCTTCTTCCTTTTTCTTGAAGGCGGCGTCCTTCACCTTGTTCACGTAGCGCACCAGCATGAACACGACGAAGGCGATGATCAGGAAGTTGATCACGGCCATGACGAACGCGCCCCAGGCGAAGACGGCGGCACCGGCCTCGCGCGCGGCTTCCAGCGAGGCGCCTTCGGCCACGTCGCCCGAAAGGACGGTGTAGTTGTTGGTGAAGTCCAGCCCGCCGGTCACGAGCCCGATGATCGGATTGATGAGGTCGGCGACCATGGACGAGACGATGGCGGTGAAGGCCGCGCCGATGATGATGCCGACGGCCATATCCATGACATTGCCGCGGGCGATGAAGTCTTTGAATTCGCTTAGCATATCAGTGTCCTCTTTTCATAACGAGGCTGTTGCCGCCTCTGCCGGAATTTTCATTAGCACAGGTTATTTACAGAGTGTGACGATTTGTTTGGGGAAAGATGCGGGGTCTCTCCCCGAGATTGACTTTTACCGACCCCTCGCGGACGGTCGCTTTGGGTGCAGGCAAGGGACGACGATGACAAACCGGCAGAATGGCACGATCGTGGGGATCGACGTGGGCGGGACGTTCACCGACCTCGTGCAGCTTGATCCTGCCAGCGGCAAGGTGCGGTTGGCCAAGGTGCCGACCACGGTGGAGAACCAGGCCTTCGGCGTGATGGATGCGCTGGCGGCGGCCGAGGCCGAGCTGGCGGCGATCGACCTGATCGTGCATGGCACCACCACGACGACGAACGCGGTGCTGGAACGCAAGCTGAGCCGGACCGGGCTGATCACCACGCAAGGCTTTCGTGACGTGCTGGAACTGGGGCGGCGGACACGGCCGCAAGCCTATGGCATGACGGGGCAGTTCACCCCGATCATCCCGCGCGACCTGCGGATCGAGGTGCCGGAGCGGGTGGATGCCGCTGGAGACGTCGTCGTGCCGCTGGACGAGGATGCGGTGCGGACGGCGGCGGCGCGTTTGCTGGCCGAGGGGTGCGAGGCGGTGGTGGTGCATTTCCTGCATGCCTATGCCAACCCGGCGCATGAGCTTCGCGCCGGGGAGATCATCGCCGAGGTTTGGCCCAACGGGCACATCACCCTGGGCCATGCGATCTTGCAGGAAAGCCGGGAATACGAACGCGGCGTGACGGCGGCGGTGAATGCCAGCGTGCAGCCGATCCTCGACCGCTACCTGAAGCGTTTGACCGACAGCCTGTCGGAGGGCGGATACGACCGCGACGTTCTGGTGATGAACGGGAATGGCGGCATGGTGTCGGCGCGGCTGGTGGCGCGGGAGGCGGCGAAGACGGTGATGTCGGGGCCGGCCTCGGGCGTGATGGCGGCGGCCTATACGGGTCGGCAGGCCGGGTTGGTGAACCTTATCACCTATGACATGGGCGGCACCTCGACCGACGTTGCGCTGATCCGGGGGGCGGAGCCGCCGGTGTCGAACGAAATCGAGATCGAGTACGCGATGCCGATCCACGTGCCGATGGTGGATGTGCGCACGGTAGGGGCCGGGGGCGGGTCCATCGCGAAGGTGAACGCCGCTGGATTGCTGGATGTGGGGCCAGAGAGTGCCGGGGCCGACCCGGGGCCAATCTGCTACGGGCGGGGCGGGACACGGCCCACGATCTCGGACGCGAACCTGATCCTGGGGCGGCTGGATGCGGCCAGGCTGGCCAAGACCGGCGCGGTCGCGGCAGGCGACGTGGCGCAGGCTTTTGCCCGGGAACTGGCCGAGCCGCTGGGTCTGGACGTGACGGAGGCGGCGCTGGCGGTGATCCGGATGGCGAATACCAAGATGGCGGGGGCCATTCGCATGGTGTCGCTGTCGCTGGGGGCCGATCCGCGGGATTTTGCCCTGTTTGCCTTTGGTGGAGCGGGGCCGCTTCATGCTTGCGCGCTGGCGCGGGAGTTGGGCGTGCCGCGTGTGCTGGTGCCGGCCCGGCCGGGGATCACCAACGCGCTGGGCTGCGTGGTGGCCGACCTGCGGCACGACTTCGTGCAGACGGTGAACCGGCCCGTGCATGCGCTGGAGGCGGGCGAACTGGCGGCGGTCTTCGCCGGGCAGGCGGCGGCGGGCAAGGCGATGCTGGACCGCGAGCGCGTGGCGATGACCGGGGTGCGGCATGTCTATAGCGTGGACATGCAGTTTGCCGGGCAGACGCACCTGTTGCGCGTGCCGCTGGAGCGGCCGGACGTGATGCCGGAGGAGCTTCAGTCGTTGTTCGAGGATGTCTATTTTGCGCGCTTCAAGGTGCGGCTGCCCGAGATCCGGGCGCATGTGGTGAACGCGAATTGCTCTGTCATCGGAGAGCGGGCGCCGCTGGATTTGTCGGTGCTTGTCGATCCGGCGGGGCGGAAGGCGACGCTGGAAGAAGCCCGGCAGGGATCGCGGCGCGTGCGGTTCGAGGACGACTGGCACGAGACGCCGATCTATTGGCGCGACCACCTGCCGCTGGAGTTCTGTCTGGAAGGGCCGGGCATCGTGGCGCAGATGGACACGACCGTGCTGATAGAGCCGGGCTGCGTGGCGGCGGGAGACGCGCATGGCAATATCCTGATCTCCGTGGGAGAGGCGCCATGACGATGGATCCGATCACGCTGTCGGTTATCCAGGCCGGGTTGCAGCAGGTCTGCGACGAGATGGACCTGGCGTTTTCACGGGCCGCGTTTTCGCCAGTGATCGCCGAGGCGAATGACCGTTCGGACGGGATATACGCCGCTGCCGATGGGGCGTTGATCGCGCAGGGGGCGGGTGGCCTGCCGGTGTTCGTCGGCACGATGCAATATTCCACGGCCACGCTGATCGAGATGATCGGGGATGGGCGCGTGGGCGCGCCGGCGCCGGGGGATATCTATATCGTCAACGATCCCTATCTGGGGGGCACGCATTTGATGGACGTGCGCTTTGCGCGGCCTTTCTATCGCGGGGATCGCCTGTTCTGCTGGCTGTCGAATACGGGGCATTGGCCTGACACCGGCGGTGCGGTGCCCGGCGGGTTTTCGGCCAGTGCCACGGCGGTGGAGCAGGAAGGGCTGCGCCTGCCGCCGGTGAAGCTGTTCAAGCGGGGGCAGATGGATGCGGAGATCTACAGCATCATCTGTTCCAACATCCGGGTGGCGGACCAGCGGATCGGCGATGTGCGGGCGCAGGCCGCGGCTTTGGATCTGGGGGCCGAGCGGCTGGGCGCGCTGATGGACCGCTATGGCGATGAGGTGGTCGAGGCGGCGATTGAAGCGTTGCGGGACCGCGCGGCGCAGCAGATGCGACGGTTCATCGGGGAGATTCCGGCGGGGGCGTACGAGGCCGTTGCGTGGATCGACAGCGATGGCGTTGTGGATGAGCCGCTGGCGATCCGCCTGAAGGTCACGCGGGAGGCCGAGCGGCTGGTGTTCGATTTCACCGGGTCGGCGCCGCCGTGCCTGGGGCCGATGAATTCGGTCCGAGCAACGACCCTGAGCTCGGTCTACCTGGCGATGCGGCATATCTTTCCCGACGTGCCGATCAGCTCGGGGGCGTTCGAGCCGCTGGAAGTGACGGGGATCGAGGGTACGTTCCTGGATGCGCAATATCCTCGCCCGGTGTCGGGATGCGCCGCAGAAGTGAGCCAGCGGATCGCGGAGGCGGTGTTCGCCGCATTGGTTCAGGCGCTGCCCGAGCGGGTGACGGCGGCACCGGCGGGAACAAGCGGAAACTTCGCGCTGGGCGGGCATGACCCGGCGAAAGGGCGGGATTTCGTGATGTATCAGCTGTCCGGCGGCGGTTATGGCGGCTGGGACGATGGTGACGGGATCACCAATGGCTGTTCGACCATCGGGATTTCCAAGGCGCCGCCGGTGGAGATCATGGAGCAGGCCTTTCCGGTGCTCTACCACCGCTATGCGCTGCGCGAAGGGTCAGGCGGGGCGGGCCGAATGCGTGGCGGGTTCGGCCTTGATTACGAGGTGGAACTGCGGCGCGGTCAGGCCAAGGCGAGCTTTGTCATGGATCACGGGCGGTTCGGGCCTCAGGGCGCGATGGGCGGCGGCGACGGTGCGCCGAACGAGGTGACGGTGTGGCGGGGCGACGTGCCCTATACGCCGGTGCATTTTTCGAAGGAGCAGGACATTCCGCTTGAGCCCGGCGACCGGGTGCGGGTGAAAACGCCGGGCGGTGGCGGGTACGGGGACCCGATGCAGCGGGAGCCGGCGCTGGTGGCCGCGGATGTGCGGCTGGGGCGGTACAGCGTCGAGGAGGCGGAGCGGCTCTTTGGCGTGGTCATCGAGGAGGGCGTGGTCGACAAAGTGGCGACGACGCAGCGGCGGTTGGGGTGAGGCTGGCCGCGCGATCGCCGGACCGCGGGATGGCGATCTGACAGATATTCAAGGAACTTTATCGCTGCCAGATCCGCGAAACCTCGCACTGGCGCGCCCACCTCCGCCAATCGCCAGCCCGTCCGGGCGGTCTGGCGATCGCGCGGCGGGGGGGGGGGGGGG
>NZ_JASHIN010000017.1:0-88236 GCF_030733705.1 Roseovarius sp. MMSF_3298 | reverse complement strand
ATTATGGCTTCGATGAACCAGAAATCCTCCGTCCCTCAAACACCTAAATCTGTCCGGTAGGTGCTGACGTTAGACACGCGCCAACCATTCGCCAAAACTGAAGTCTGGCCAACGGTGCGGCCGCATCATGATGATCTTTGCTGCCTGCACAAACAGCATTCTCAGATACCTGCTGCCGCGTTTGGATATTCGTCCAAGAACCGTTCGGCCCCCGGTGCTGTATTGCCTGGGTACGAGGCCCACCCAGGCCGCAAAATCGCGCCCGCGATCAAACGCCTCACCTTCACCGATTGCTGCTACCATCGCTGTTGAGATCATTGGACCGATACCGGGCACCGTCATGACATTCACGCAGTTCTCTTCGGTTCGACTGATCTCTTCGATCTCCTGCGTCACCTTCTCGATCCGATCATCCATCCACATCCAGTCACCGTAGAGACCGATCAGAATAGACCGCATACGCGGCGATATTTCGTCTTTGCGTTCTTCCAGGATCGTCTCGAACGAGTTCTTCAAGGCACGCAGCCCCTTTCGAACAGTAATGCCTTGCTCAATCAGGAACGCGCGGATCTGATTGGTCGTCGCTGTTCGACGAGACACCAGCCGTGATCTGACGCGGTGCAGTGCTTGCAGGTCGAGCTGGTCCTGGCTCTTCTCGGAAACCGTCTGCAGGTTGGGCCGAAGCGCGGCTTCGGCGATTGCCTCAGCGTCGTTGTCGTCGTTCTTCTGCCCTTTGTTGAAAGGCTTCACATAGATCGCAGGGATGATCCTTGGCTCAAAGCCCATCTCGCGCAATGTCCGGCTCACAAAGTGTGCGCTCAGGCAATGCCTCCATGCCCACAATACAGTGCGGTAGCCTCTCGAATGTCGCGACCAAAGCCAGTCGCTTTATCTGCTTTCGCAGAACCCGCTGCCCCGAATGATCGAAACCCACCAAATGGAATGTGTCCTTGCCGATATCGACACCAATCAACATCAGTCCATCAAAGCCTGTCTTCGCCATGCTACTTCTCCTATCTGCAGAAATAGGCAGAGCCTAACCTGCTGGGTGAAGCAGCCGGTACATCCCATTAGCGGACATCGAAGCACTGAGAACTCGCTGCGGTGCAACATCACCAAACCAGACGTTCCTGGACCATCGTCACTGGCTCATAATTCTCACTTGCCTTTCGAAGCGTTCAGAAAATGTCGGTCTGAACTCGGGAGCCGGCTCAGGCACCGTCCCGGTCGTTTGGCAGCAGGCCCGCCGGATCAACCCCGCGCTTCTCGGCACTCGAACGAACTGCCTCGCGAAGAGCTTGGCTGCGCTCCAGCAATCGCCGAAATCGGTCCTCGTCCAGGACAAGCAGCGTCGTCGGCGCGATGGCGCGCACATCGGCACGACGTGCCTTGTTTGTCAGGATGGCCATCTGGCCAAACATCTCTCCGCGTCCCAAACGCCATGTCTGACCCGCGCTCTCCAGTTCGACAGCCCCGGACGCGATAAAAAAAACGCTCTTTGCGAAATTTTCCTTGCGCAAAAGAACTTCGCCGGCATCGACATAGCGAGTGACAAGTGACCGCCCCAGGCGCTTCATGACACTATCCTCGAGATCGGCAAAAAGCGGAAACTGGCGAACGAACGCTGCGCGCTGAACCGCGACATCAAGAGGAGGTCGTTCCTCCGCCGCCATTCGACGCGTGGCGAGTTCCTGCATCAGCGCCGTGTAGACCTCGGCACCGATCAGGCCGTCTTCTCGCATCGCGACATACTCCCGTTCCTCCATGCGGAGAGCTGTGCGGCGGATGAAGCGCCGTTCAAGTTCTTCAGCATAGCCGGGATATTGCAGTCTCAGACCTTCCAATGCTGTTGCGACTGCCTCAATCCGTCTGGACAGCAATTCATGCAACAGTTCGGCCACCCGTCGGCCATGGATGCGCCTGATGCGACCGTCGATGAATGATCCGAGATCGCGCAGGATCAGGCGTTGCGACAACATCAGTTCGAACCGGTCAGCGGTCATTCGAGCGAGCGGAGCAGAAAACCCAAGACGGCCATGTAGCAGAACCGCGGCCCGAAAAGCCCGGCCATATGCAACGCTTCGGCGCGCCGCGCGCTGGTAGCCGCTGCGGCCCTGCGTTCGAGCACCCTCGATCATCCTGTCAGCATCCGACAGGACCAGTTCCGCCATGCGGGCCGAGATCGTCCGCTCCCGTACCCGGGCCAGAATCGTGTCGCGTTCGTGGCCAGCCAGCGCGATGAGCCCCAGGGCGATGCGGTCGCGATCCAGAATATCCGAATTCTCTTCGGCCGATTTCACCGCGATGTCCAAGCGTTCACCAAATCGCTTGGCTTCGGAGCGCACTGTGTCCCGATGTAGATCGTAGTTGTCTGTGGTTCGAGCCACATCCTCGCGAACGGTCTGCAACGCGACAGCGACGACCTGCCGGGAAAGGGCCTCATCAATAGGAGAAAGCTGGTCAAGGCCGAGACGTCCGATGATCCAGCGCAGGGTCGTGCCCTGAACCAGAAGCGTGAACAGTGTGAAGCCGGTGGCGAGAATGCCAACCACCCGCTGAATATCGGCCGGGACGCGGGCACTTTCGGTCACAGCGAGGGCCAAGGCGAGAGTCACAGCCCCTCTGAGCCCACCCCACAGTATGGCAACCCTGTAGGGCCGCTCGACATCAGGAGAAAGCTTCAACTTTCTCAGAACCGGCATCAGACCGAACAGGATCGCCGCTCTCGCGATAATCGCTGCAATGGTGACGACACCGACCAAAAGAAAGTCCTCAATCCGGACTTCTTCAAGCAGCCGGGGGATCAAAAGCGCGGCGAGGATGAAGATGAGCGCGCCGGCCCAGTGGGCGAGCACGCCCCAGAGTTCCCGCAGGTTCGCCCATGACTGTGGCGGCAGCCGCCCAGGAGCTGTCAGGTTGAGGGTCAGCCCGGCGGCGACTACGGCTATCACGCCCGACGCTCCAATGCTCTGCTCCGCCACGATATACGAAAGATAAGGCAATGCCACGGAGACGGAGATCTGAGCCAGTTCGTGACGGTTGAATAGCGCCATCACCCAAACCGCGATGCGCGCCGCCAGCCAGCCGCTCGCCGCCCCGCCTGCAATGAGGATCGGAAACCGTGCCAGTGCATCTCCGAGGTCAGGGTCCGGGAGTCCCAGCATCACGAAGCCCATGAACAGACCGAACAAAGCAATGGCTGCGGCGTCGTTCAGTAGGCTCTCGCCCTCGATGATCCGTGCCAGACGCCGCGGTGCCGAAATGGAACGAAAGATCGAGACCACCGCCGACGGGTCAGTCGTCGATACGATTGCCCCAATCAGCAGGCAGGCCGCCAAGGGAAGCGCGCTCGCCCAGAAGAGGGCATACCCGACGGACACCGTAGCAACCACAACGGCAACCACCGCCAGCACCAAGATCGGCACCCAATCGTCCAGCATCCGACGCAGGTTCATTCCCAGTGTGGCCTGAAACAAAAGCGTAGGCAAAAAGACATAGAGGAAGACATTGGACCTGATCGGCAGACCGAGGATCGCCTCGGCGATCGGGTTGAGCGCGTCGGTCAATTCCGTTCTCAAAAAGAAGGTCGCACCGGCCCCGATAAGACTGCCGAGGACTGCAAGTATCACGCTATAGGGTAGTCGCACACGTGCAGCGAAAGGCTCGGCCGCGCCGATGATGAGGAAGAACGATGTAATAACGGTCGTAACGAGAATGATGTCCATGGATCGGGAATACCAGAAGATTCCCCGGACGCACGTGCGTTCTCATCTTTGGAAGCCGAGAAGCTCGACCCTACGAAGTGCAACAATCCGGTCATAAGCCCAAGATCGAGGCTATCTGCTGCGGTATTTCACATGTCACGCAAAACGTGCTGTGCACATGCGTCACCTTAGGTGATGACCATCAATGCGACCGACATGGTTTGGCGAGAACTTGCGACTGCCACACTGCACCGAGCTCAAACCGTTTTCTGCCCCCTTGCGGTGCGATTTAGCGCTGCCGTCCGCCCGCCATCGGTGCCGAGCACATCGATCATAACGATGCAGGCTTGGCAGAATGTCCGCTTCCGCAGTGGAACTCAGACCGGTTCCCGTTTGCAACGAACTTCCGGAATCCGCGCTTCCTGCATGTTGTGGCGAACGGCCCATTGCCGACATCGACAACTCCTCGGATAAATGTCCGCTTTTTTGTTTACAGAGTTCATCGTTTGGCCGACTACTTCGGGTTTGGTGCCGGCAGCGCAATGAGTTACCGTTGCTCGTCATTGTCACTTACCGTTCCTGCGATACAGCGAGCATCGTACGTACCTCTCAGAGGAACACCACTGTACGAGATGCGCGAATCCTGCTCCACCACCGAGATTAAATTCCACCTTTGGATTGTAGCTTCACCTTCATTCCCTCAAGCATGAGACAGGAAGGGGAACGGCCTGTCGCAATACGGCTTATGCAAAAACGGATGCCCCATACCTGCCTACAAGCTACCGGATGCAACATGCTTAAGGTTTTCCAGTCCATTGGAAATGTCAATGTTTGTTGATCGCAGCGACCAGAATGCACCGAACCAGTCAATGATCATGACACGTGCGATCGTTGAGGAGAAAAAATGCTCTCTTGACCCGGAAAAGCATCATGATGTCCTGGAGAACTTCACGATCGACAGTCCGGTCCCCTTCGATATCAATGCCGTCCTGAAGAGGCTTCAGCACCTAGATGAAGAAATGGTGCCCGGAGCGAAGGCGGATAAGCAGGGCCCCTATCACGGCAAGCTCAGCCGTCTAATCGGTCGCTTGGAAGCCAAGAGGAATGATCGCCGTTTAGCCTTCCTGTTCCAGCCTCCACCTGAATGTATGGACATGGCTTGGCTCGAACGGATGGTGCATGCCATCTCCGCGGGTCGTGGTGCCCAAGAAGACAGTCAGGGTGGCATAAAGATTATCGACTTTTCAGAGGTGCCATCTGATGTGTTGCCATTAATGGTAAGTCTCTTGGCTCAAATTATCTTCTCCACGAGCCTTTGGACGAAATCTGAAAAGCGCCATCCGATTGCAATCATGTGTGACGAAGCCCATCTATATATCCCGGAGCGTTTGCAGGCGGATAGTGCTGACGCCGTTGCTGTCGAGATATTCGAGCGGATCGCAAAAGAGGGCCGAAAATATGGTATCGGTCTCGTTGTAATTAGTCAGCGGCCTTCAGAAGTGAATCGGACCGTACTCAGTCAGTGTAATAATGTGGTCGCCATGCGCCTCACCAATGGAGACGACCAGAGCGTCATTCGCCGCCTCTTGCCGGATAGCCTTGGCAGCGTTGGTGACTTTCTGCCCGTCCTAGATATCGGTGAGGCACTAGTTGTTGGCGATGCCAGCCTTCTGCCAACTCGAATTCGAATAGCTGAGCCAAATATGAAGCCAGACAGTCAAACTGTTGCCTTCTGGGATCGGTGGAATGAAAATACCCCAATATCCGATACCGAGGCCTCTATTAGATCTTGGCGCAAGCAAAGTGCGTCTTGAGTTTGGCAAAATAGAGACGAGGCGCCCAGAGCTAATCTAGGTGAAGCCCGAAGTCGCCACACCTAGGCGTGCTCACATATTGCTGGATGAACCAATCAATCAAATTGGCTTCGGGGCACCGGATAGATAGAAGTCAATAGCGTGACTCTCTTTAGTTAAAATTGCAAGGCAAGGCCAGTGCCAAGAATCAGAACCAAAATCCTCAAAAGCGCCTTCTCTAAGGCGCTCGAGAAATTTCTACTGTCGGAATCTAGGAACATAAAGAGCGGAACAAGTGAGCGAAACCTATGCGCTAGGCTCGCCATGCACATGGAGGCGGAGGCAACTAGTTCCAACATCACCGGTTACTATGCTGACGTAGAGTACAACAGGAAGCAGGAAGGCCGAGTGAAGACCATACTGGATGAGAATATGGAAGAGGTGGCGATCACTTGCGACTTAATCTTACACAGCCGAGGGGAGTCTGTACTCGAGGATAACCTAATAGCTATAGAGATGAAACGCAGTACACACTCAACCGAAGCGACGGATTCTGACAGAAGACGCCTAAGAGCGATGACTAAATCTTCATTTGATGATGTCTGGTCCGCAGATGGCATAGCTCACCCTGAACACGTATGTGGATATCGAATAGGATATCTATTGGTGCTCAATATACCCCAAAGAACTGTTGCTGTTGAAGAATATGCAGGTGGCGAATTCGTTGGTATAAGCTCCATGTCATTCTAGAGAATTCTGGATGCGGCCCCAATGTGATCGCCTGGAAACGCAAGATATATATCATTCTAGCGTCCAGCATATTTACCCCCCCCTGCTAGAAGATCTGGACTTAGGCGGGGTAGATTGAACGATTGAATGGGATTGCAAGTTTTGTCCGCTTTCCCGACTTTGGCGGGTCGGGCCAAGCGGTGTGATGCCACTGATGCCGCTTTGGGGAAGCCCCTCAGTAGAGATGCCACCCCGGAACGGCAGGTCATGGCCGAACTATCCCGACAAACTAAGATCCGCTGAACGCGGAACCGCATCCACATACTGCCCGGCCTTCCCTCATACGATTACACCGGTCGACTTGGCCTTCTGCACCCGCGGAGTACGGCTGGCATCGCCACAGCCAGACATGCAAACGGCCCCGGGTACTCCCCGGGGCCGATTTTTTATCGTCTCAGCCAAAATGGCCTTGTGAGACGGTTAGGTCATGTCGCCTGACCCGCCACAAGAACAACGACACCCTATAGCATCACGCGCACTTTGAGTGCCCGCAGGACGCACAGGTCAGGCACCCTTCGACCTTGCGCATGTCATAGCTGCCACAAGACGGGCAGGCCGGGCCGCGCGGCGCGTCCAGATTAACCACATTGGCCGTCGGATCTTCCTTCAGGCCCAAGCCCTCGCCTTCGAGAAAGCCGATATTGATCATGTGGTTCTCCAGCACGCCACCGATCGCGGCCAGCATCGAGGGGATATACTTCCCGTTCATCCATGCGCCGCCGCGCGGGTCGAAAACCGCCTTCAGCTCCTCGACCACGAAAGACACGTCGCCGCCCCGTCGGAACACCGCGCTGATCATCCGCGTCAGCGCCACGGTCCAGGCGAAATGCTCCATGTTCTTGGAGTTGATGAACACCTCGAAGGGCCGCCGCCGCCCTTCCAGCACGATATCGTTCACCGTCACGTAAATCGCGTGGCTGCTGTCCGGCCATTTCAGCTTGTACGTCGCGCCTTCCAACTCTGTCGGCCGATCCAGCGGCTCGGACATGTAAACCACCTCGCCGCCCTCCACCGGCATCGGCACCTTTTCTTCCGACTCCACGCTCAGCACGCTGCCGGTGATGTCGTTGGGCCGGTACGTCGTGCACCCCTTGCAGCCCGTATCCCAGGCCTGCATGTAGACTTCCTTGAACGCCTCGAACCCGATATCGGCGGGCACGTTGATCGTCTTGGAAATGCTGCTGTCGACCCATTTCTGCGCCGCCGCCTGCATCTTGACATGCGCCTGCGGCTCCAGCGTCTGGGCATTGACGAAATAGTCCGGCAATTCCCTGTCGCCGAACCGCTCGCGCCACATCTGCACGGCGTAATCCACCACCTCTTCCTCGGTGCGGCTGCCATCCTTCTGCAACACCTTGCGGGTATAGGAATAGGCAAAGACCGGCTCGATCCCGCTACTGACGTTGCCGGCATAAAGGCTGATCGTACCCGTGGGCGCGACACTGGTCAGCAACGCATTGCGGATGCCATGTTCGGCGACCGCCGCACGCACATCCTCGTCCATCGCCTGCATCATGCCACTCTGCAAATAGGGCTCCGCCTCGAACAGCGGAAACGCTCCCTTCTCCCTTGCCAGTTCCACGGACGCCAGGTAAGCCGCCCGCGCAATCGCCTTCATCCAGGCCTCGCATTGCGCCGCCGCTTCGTCGTCGCCATAGCGCAACCCGCACATCAAGAGCGCATCGGCCAGCCCCGTGACCCCCAGCCCGATCCGCCGCTTGGCCTGCGCCTCGGCGCGCTGCTCGGGCAGAGGAAATTTCGACACGTCCACAACGTTGTCCATCATCCGCACCGCGGTCGCGACCAGATCGGCCAGCGCGTCCGCGTCTATCCCTGCACCCTCCTCGAACGGTTCCGTCACCAGCCGCGCCAGGTTGATCGACCCCAAAAGGCACGCACCATACGGCGGCAACGGCTGCTCGCCACAGGGGTTGGTCGCTGCGATCGTCTCGGCGTAATGCAGGTTGTTGGCGGTGTTGATCCGGTCGATGAAGATCACGCCCGGCTCGGCAAAATCATAGGTCGCCTGCATGATCCGGTTCCACAGGTGCCGCGCCTCGACCGTCTTATAAACCTTGTCGCCAAAGACCAGCTCCCACGGCCCGTCCGCTTTCACGGCCTCCATGAAATCATCCGTCACCAGAACGCTCAGGTTGAACATCCGCAGCCGCGCCGCGTCGCTCTTCACCGCGATGAAATCCTCGATATCCGGATGATCGCACCGCATCGTCGCCATCATCGCGCCGCGCCGGCTACCGGCACTCATGATCGTGCGGCACATCGCATCCCACACATCCATGAAGCTCAAAGGCCCACTGGCGTCCGCCGCCACCCCCTCGACCAACGCGCCTTTGGGCCGGATGGTCGAGAAATCGTACCCGATCCCGCCCCCCTGCTGCATGGTCAGCGCCGCCTCGCGCAGCCCTTCGAATATCCCGCTCATGCTGTCGGGGATCGTCCCCATCACGAAACAGTTGAACAGCGTCACCGCCCGGCCCGTCCCGGCCCCCGCCGTGATCCGACCGGCGGGCAGGAACCTGAAGTCCTCCAGCGCGTGATAGAACCGCTCCTCCCACGCATCGGGCTCGGCCTCGGCCTGCGCCACCGCCCGCGCAATCCGGCGCCAGCTGTCTTCCACCGTACCATCCACCGGCGTGCCGTCCGCCTCTTTAAGGCGATATTTCATATCCCAGATAGCCTCGGCGATGGGGGCAGCGAATCGAGTCATGGCAGCACACTTATGGTAGAGGAACAGACCGAAGACACTACAGATTGCGCTCGCCCCGGTCAATCCGGCCATGCCGCACAATCCCCCGGCCACCGCCTTTTTCTTGCACCATACACTCCGGGGGTCTGGGGGCAGCGCCCCCAGGGCCTGCGTGGCCCGAACGGAACTGAAACTGCGTGCCAGGGGCACCCCACAAGGTCGCATCCGCTTGAAATCCCCCGCCCCGGCCATAGGATATGGATCGGTGGAAATGGGGGCAGTCGTGGCAGACCCGAAAATACATCTCGTCAAGCTTTCGGTCGGCACGGAAACCGTCGAGAGCCTTATCGCCTGGCAATCCAGCAAACAGGCGCAGGGCCCCGACGGCCTGGCGCGCCACGTCACCCGCATGTGGCCCCGGCGCGAGGCCGAGCTGCTCGAAGGCGGCTCGATCTACTGGGTGATCCAGGGATTGATCCAGTGCCGCCAGCGCATCCTGCGCCTCGACGAGGTGATCCGCGCCGACGGCATCCGCCGCTGCGGCATCGTGCTGGAGCCCCAGATCATCCGCACCACCACCGCCCGCAAGCGCCCGTTCCAGGGCTGGCGCTATCTTTCCCCCGCTGACGCGCCGGCCGACCTGCCTGAAAACCGCCAGGACGAAGACGCGCTGCCCGCGGATCTCAGCGCCGCGCTGGCCGATATCGGCGTGCTCTGACCGCGCCGTCTCGGCGCGCTTGCACGACGCATGACCAAACGCGCCCTGCACAGGCGCACACCCACTTGATCGTTTGCAAACCAAACGCCCCGGAACAGGCAAATTTCCGCGCTCAAGCATTGAAAAGCGGGAGGTATTCAGCGGCTTTCCGCCTGAAACCGGTCCCGTTTCAAGCGCCGCGCCGCCACTCACGCGCAGGTGATCCTGCGTGTGCCGGCACCCCCCTTGTGGCGCGCCCGGCGCGGACCATATCTGCCCAACACAGCGCCAAGAAGACGCGCTGCGGAACGAAACAGACATGCCGAAAGGACAGCATGATGAAACGAGCAACACCGATCCTCGCGGCCGCCCTCGCCGTTGGCGCCGCCCCCGCATTTGCAGGCAACACGTCGGCCCCGGTCGACGATACGATCGTTGCCGCGCCGCAACCCGCACCTGTGCCGACCAATAATTTTGGCCCCAACTGGACCGGCGCCTATGGCGGTGTCCAACTTGGTTACGGTGACGTCGACACGAACGTGTCGGGCAATGACGATGGCGTGATCGGCGGTCTGACCGCGGGTTACGACTATGACCTCGGCAATTTCGTGGTCGGTGGCGGCCTTGACTATGACTTCGCCGATATCGGCGTGGCCAACAACGCGGCGACGCTGGAAAACGTGTTCCGCGCCAAGGTCCGCGGCGGCTACAAGCTGGGTGATGGCCTGCTTTATGCCACCGGCGGTTACGCCCAGGCCGACACCGACAACCTCGGCAGCGACGATGGCTATTTCATCGGCGGCGGCTACGAGCACATGATCACCCAGAACTTCTCGATGGGTGGCGAACTGCTCTATCACGAGTTCGACGATTACAACAACACCGCGGTCGACGTCGAAGCGACGACCCTGCAAGTTCGCGGCACCTACCGCTTCTAGTTCCGACTGCCAGGGCGTTTCCGCATGCTGGCGACGGACGAACGGAAAACCAAGGCCCGGGCGCGCAATTTGCCTGCCCGGGCCTAACCTTTTGTAGCGTTTCAGGCCTCCAAAAGTTCCAATCACAAAACCGCGAGAGCAGAATAAAGCGGATTCCCGCTCAAGGTGTATCCCGCGCGCATCGCCTTTGGGAATTAGTCTCCGCAAATTCCGTCTTTCAGGTACAATCCCTTGCACAGGCGGGGCATCAGACCATATGCCCAGCACAACGGCGCATCTGCAACCTTGCCGCGTCTTAATGTAAGTAAATGGTCCTGAAAGGATAAGAACATGAAACGAGCAACGCCCCTTCTCGCGGCCGCCTTCGCGCTTGGTGCCGCGCCCGCATTCGCCGGCAACCTGACGCCGGTGGAGGACGACGTCGTCGCACCGCCGCCGCCGGCGCCGGTCGCAACGACCCCGAACTGGACCGGCCTCTATGGCGGTGCGCAGTTGGGTTACAACAACCTCGATTCCAACATCTCCGGCGGCGACGATGCCGTGATCGGCGGTCTTTTCGTCGGTTACGACTACGACTTCGGCAACTTCGTGCTGGGCAGCAGCCTCGACTACGACTTCACCGACGCCGAAATCTCGACCGCGCCCAATCCGCAGGTCGACCTCGAGAACATCTTCCGCGCCAAGCTGCGCGCCGGCTACAAGCTGGGCAATGGCCTGATCTACGGCACCGGCGGCTACGCCAAGGCGTTCACGGACAACCTCGGCGACGATGACGGCTACTTCGTCGGCGCAGGCTATGAGACGATGGTCACCGACAGCTTCTCGCTCGGCGGGGAACTGCTCTACCACGAGTTCGACAATTTCAACGGCTCCAATGCCGATGTCGAGCCGACCACGGTTCAACTGCGCGGCACGTTCCGCTTCTGATCCGAGACATTGGGTCTTGCCGCCCGGTGCACCGGGCGGGCTCTGTCACAGGCGGGTTCCCGAAATGCCGGGGACCCGCTTTTTTCGTACTGGATGTCCGGTACACGGGATGCGGGCACCGCGCGGTCTCTTCATTTCTGGGTCTCCGACCACGGCACCGTCGCGATACCACTCGAATACCGACGCGATACCGACGCGGTTTTCGGGCTTTCGTCCGGATTAACGATCGAGTCGAAATACGCCGGCTACAGGATGTCCAGAACCGCTTCGGGTGGTCGTCCGATGGCGGCCTTGTCCCCGGCGAACACGATGGGCCGCTCGATCAAGATCGGATGCGCCGCCATGGCCGCCAGTAGCGCCGCATCGTCGCTGTCCTTGCCCAGGCCCAGTTCGCGATACTTCGTTTCCTTGTTTCGGATCAACGCGCTAGCTGTCATGCCCAAGGCCGACAGCGCCGCGCGCAGCTCCACCTCGTCCGGCGCATCCTCCAGGTAGCGCCGCACCTTCGGTGCGATCCCGCGCTCTTCCAGCAGGGTCAGCGTCTGCCGTGATTTCGAACAGCGCGGATTGTGCCATATCTCGATCACAGCCATGCCTCCCGTCCCGTGCCAACCGCATCGCTCATGTTGGAAAATCCCTTTTCTTCCAAAAGCTTGTCCAGGTCTCGCGCAATCCGTTCAACAAGGCCGATGCCCTCGAAAACCATCGCCGAATAGAGCTGCACCGCGCTCGCCCCGGCCCGGATCTTTTCCAGCGCCTGTTCGGCACTTCCGACCCCGCCTACGCCAATTAACGGCATCGTCCCCCCGGTCAGCTGCGCCATCCGCGCCAACACCCGTGTCGACCGCTCGAACAGCGGCGCCCCGGACACCCCGCCCGCCTGCTCTCTCATCGGGCTTTGCAGCCCGTCCCGGTTGAGCGTGGTATTCGTCGCAATGATCGCCGCAACGCCGCCCGCCTGAGCGACGTCCGCCAGCTCTGACATCTCCAAGTCACTGAGATCAGGCGAGATTTTCAAAAAGATCGGGATCGGTTTTTCCAGCCAGTTCCGAGCCTCCATCACGCCTTTCAGCAGCGCCGCCAGCGCCTCTGCCCCTTGCAGGTCGCGCAGCTTTTTGGTGTTGGGGCTCGAGACATTCACGGTCGCGAAATCAAGGTGCGGCCCACAGCGCGACAGTACCCTGGCAAAATCCTCGGCCCGGTCCGCGCTGTCCTTGTTGGCGCCAAGATTCAGCCCGATCACCGCGTCCCTGGGACGCGTCGCCAGCCTTTGCACCACGTCCTCCATCCCGTTGTTGTTAAAGCCGAAACGGTTAATCACGGCCCGATCGCCTGTCAGCCGGAACAGCCGTGGCTTCGGGTTGCCCGCCTGCGCCTTCGGCGTCACCGCGCCGGCCTCGATGAACCCGAATCCAGCTCTCGACAGAGCGGACAACGCCACCACGTTCTTGTCGAACCCCGCCGCCAGCCCGATCGGATTGGCCAGCCGAAGACCCGCCACCTCACAGCGCAATCGGTCCGAGGTCACCAGCCCCGGCAACGGCACCAGCCCCGCACGCAACGCCTGCAAGGCAAGGCCATGCGCCCGCTCCGGCTCCAGCCGGTGCATCAGGCCAAGGCCAATCCTGTCGCTCAGTCTCATACCGCGCCGACCGGGAACTGATGCACCCCGTCAACCAACGGCAGCGGCTGTGCCCAGACGACATCGTCCAGTCGCAAAACCCTGTAAAGATGTGGGAATTTCTCGCCCCCGCGCGACACCTCCCATGCCAGGTCATCGCCCAGCCGGTCAGTTTCCACCGCCACCAGAAAAAGGTCCTCTGCCCCCTCGAAATGCTTCGCCGCCGTTTCAGGCGCCTGCATCGGCGTCGAGAAATGGATGTAGCCATCCGCCAAGTCCACGGGCGCGCCGCGCGTTTCCTCTTCGGACCGCAGCGCGGCCCACTCCTCTGCCCGGAAGATCTTGTAAATCAGCATGCCTTGGTGATGCCCCGCCACACGCGCTTGGTCAAGAGGATTGCCTTTGACGCATCGCGCGACATCCTGCAATCTTTGCGCATTCGTTAGGAGGCACATCCATGAGAGTCATTGCCCTTACCCTTTCCGGCCTGTTGACGGCCACTGCGGCACAGGCCGACTACACGCTCAACATATTGCACACGAACGATTTTCACGCCCGGTTCGAACCGATCAGCAAGTACAATTCGACCTGCGCGCCCGAAGATAACGATGCCGGCGAATGCTTCGGCGGTTCCGCGCGTCTCGCCACGGCCATCGAAGAGGCCCGCGCCGACGCCCCGAACCCGGTGCTGGTCGATGGCGGAGATCAGTTCCAGGGAACGCTTTTCTACAACTATTACAAGGGCAAGCTGGCCGCCGAAATGATGAACCGGCTGGGCTATGACGCGATGACCGTGGGCAACCACGAGTTCGACGACGGCCCCGAGGTGTTGCGCGGTTTCATGGACGCCGTCGAGTTTCCCGTGCTGATGTCCAACGCCGATACCAGCCGCGAACCCCTGCTTGCCGACGTCATCCGGAAATCAACCGTTATCGAGCGTGACGGCGAGAAGATCGGCCTGATCGGCCTGACCCCGCAGGACACAGACGAACTGGCCAGCCCGGGACCCAACATCATCTTCACCCCACCCGCCGATGCCGTGCAGCACGAGGTCGACAAGCTGACCGAACAGGGCGTCGACAAGATCATCGTGCTGTCGCATTCCGGCTACGGGGTGGATCAGCACGTGGCCGAAACCACCACCGGCGTCGATGTCATCGTCGGCGGGCATTCCAACACCTACCTCTCCAACAACGACCCCGACGCCGCCGGCCCCTACCCCACGATGGTGGGTGACACGGCCATCGTGCAGGCCTATGCCTACGGCAAGTTCCTGGGCCGTCTCGACGTTGTTTTCAACGACGCGGGCGAGGTCACCTCCGCCACAGGCAATCCGCTGATCATGGACGCCGCCGTGGCCGAGGATGCAGAGATCGTCTCGCGCATCCAGGAGGCCGCAAAGCCCCTCGACGAAATCCGCAACAAGGTCGTCGCCGAGGCGGCGGACGCCATCAGCGGTGACCGCGACGCCTGCCGCGCGGGCGAATGCGCCATGGGCAATGCCGTGGCCGAGGCGATGCTGGCCCGCGTCGCGGACCAGGGCGTCGAGATCGCGCTGATGAACGGCGGCGGCGTGCGCGCGTCGATTGACGCCGGCCCGATCACGATGGGCGAAGTGCTGACCGTCCTGCCCTTCCAGAACACGCTTTCCACCTTCCGCATCGACGGCGCCACGCTGAAAGAGGCGCTGGAAAACGGCGTGAGCCAATTCGGCGAAGGCGCGGGGCGCTTTCCTCAAGTGGCCGGGATGACTTTCGTGTTCGACCCCTCCGCCGAGGTCGGCAGCCGTATCACCGAGGTAACCGTCGGGGGCGAACCTCTTGATCCCGAACGCGATTACCTTGCCGTGTCGAACGACTATCTGCGCAATGGCGGCGACGGTTACTCCATGCTGCGCGACGCCGCCGACGCCTATGATTTCGGCCCCGATGTGGCCGATGTCCTGGCCGAGTATCTTGCGCAGAATTCCCCCTATGCGCCAAAGACGGACGATCGCATCCGGCAGGCGGGACAATAAACCACTCCACCAGCCGGGCGGGCTTTGCAATCACAGTGTCGCGCGGCATAAAGGCGTCATGAACAAGGTGCGCGACCAGTACGAGGCCTTTCCCTATCCCGAGCGGGATCCGCGGGACGAGAAAAAGCGCCTGATCCTCGGCTCGCCTTCTCTGCCGCAGGAGATCGACCATTACGTCTTCGACGGTCAGCGCGACTGGTCGCAGCCGCTGCGCATCCTCGTGGCGGGTGGCGGCACCGGCGATGGCCTCATTCAGCTGACCGCCCTTCTCAGCCAGTACGGCAAGCCCTACAAGGCCACCTATATCGACCTCTCCACCGCATCGCGGAAAGTGGCCGAGGCGCGGGCAAAGACGCGCGGACTGAAGAACATCACCTTTGTCACCGGCAGCCTGCTCGACGCCCCAGATCATGGCCCGTTTGACTATATCGACTGCTGCGGCGTGCTGCACCACCTGCCCGACCCAGATGCCGGGTTCAGCGCCCTGCGCGCCGCACTCGCCCCCGGCGGCGGCATGGGCTTCATGGTCTACGCACCCTATGGCCGGTCCGGCGTCTATCCCTTGCAGGAAGCATTCGCCGCGCTCTACGGCGACACACCACCGAAAGACCGGCTCAAGGCTGCAAAGCATATCGTCGACAGTCTGCCCGAAGGCCATCCGTTCAGGTCCAACCCCAATCTCAACGATCACAAGAGCGGCGATGCGGGCTTTTACGACCTGCTCTTGCACAGCACCGACCGCGCCTATGACGTGCAGGCGCTGGCCGACACGCTCGACGGTACCGGCTGGTCCTTCGCGGGCTTCACCGTCCCAATCCTCTATGACCTCGCCCGTCTGGCACCCGTCCCCGACGGAATGAGCCCTGTACAGGCGATGGCCGTGGCCGAGAAACTGAACGGCACGATCCGCACGCACACCGGCTATGCCACCGACACGCCGCGCGCGCCGGCCACAGGCAAGACCCGCACGCTGGTGCCACACATCAAGGGCCTGCAAGCCGCGCAACTGGCCCGCGCCGTGGCACAGGGGCAAGCACCCGCGCTCGACACGGACGGCATCAAGGGCAAGCTCGCCCTGCCGAAACAGGCCGCGCCTGTGATTGCCGCCATCGACGGGCGCCGCAATCTGCAACAGATAGCCGCGCAGACCGGTATCGACCCGATCAGCTTCGGCGGGCTCTGGACCAAGGTCGAGAAGGCCCTCCTGCCCTGGGGCTTGCTGGTCTACTCGAACGTGCTGAGGTAATCCCATGTGCGGACGTTTCGCCGTCACCCTGCCGCAGGACGCCATGGCACAACTCTTTGCCGCGCGCCCCGTTAACGATTTGCCGATGGTTCCCAACTTCAACGTCTGTCCGACAAACGATGTGCACGTGGTGACCTCGGACGACGCCGAGCGACAGCTTGGGTCGATGCGCTGGGGCTTCATCCCGCACTGGTACAAGACGCCCGCTGACGGCCCGTTGCTGATCAACGCGCGGGCCGAAACCATCGCGGAAAAACCCGCCTTCCGGTCGGCCGCCCGCGACCGGCGCTGCCTGATCCCGGCCAGCGGTTTCTACGAATGGACCAAGGACGAGGACGGAAATCGCCTGCCCTGGTTCATCCATCCGGCCGAAGGTGACGCGCTGGCCTTCGCCGGGATCTACCAGTCGTGGGACAAGGGTGATGCGCCGGTGACCACCTGCGCCACCGTCACCACCGGGGCGAACGCGCCGATGTCGAAGATCCATCACCGGATGCCGGTGATCCTGGCCGAAAAGGACTGGCCGCTCTGGCTGGGCGAGGCGGGCCACGGTGCGGCCACGTTGATGACAGCGGCACCGGACCACGCACTGGAGTTCTACCGCGTGGACACGAAGGTCAATTCCAACCGGGCCTCCGGGCCTGACTTGATCGCTCCGCTCGACGACTGATTATTCATACGAATAATCAGCATGTTACACGACACATCCCCGTGCCCGAGATTATTCGTACGAATAATCTAGTCACCGCGCCGCCATCAGCCGCGCCATGTCGAGCATTCGGCAGGAAAAGCCCCACTCGTTGTCGTACCAGCCGAAGACGCGCAGGAGGCCGCCCGCAGACACGCTCGTCTCGGGTCCGACGAGGATCAGGGATTCCGGTCGTCCGCGCAGGTCGGAGCTGACCAGCGGTTGCTCGGTCCAGCCGAACACACCGCCGGGCCGCACCGCCCCTTGAAGGACGGAGTTCACCGTTACAGCATTTACCATCTCGCGGGTCTGCAAGGTCAGGTCGATGCAGGACACGCTGGCCGTGGGCACGCGGATCGCCCGCGCCTCGATCCGGCCTTTAAGATGCGGCAGGACAAGCCCGGTCTGATCTTGCGCGCTGGTCGTCGTGGGCACCATCGACAAAGCCGCAGCGCGGCTGCGCTCCGGCGCGGCGCGGGGCTTGTCCACCGTCGGCTGGCTGCCGGTATAGCAGTGCACCGTCGTCATCTGCCCGCTGACCAATCCGAACGCCTCGTCCAGAAGCCGCGCGAGCGGGGCCAGCGCATTGGTCGTGCAGGAAGCGTTGGAGACGATCCGGTGATCGGACAGATCGCCTTCGTTCGCTCCCATCACGAGCGTCACGTCCGCCTCGGGCGACGGTCCGGACACCAGCACCTTGCGCGCACCCGCTGCCAGCCCGCGTTCGGCGACGGCCCGCTTGCCGCCCATGCCGGTGCATTCCAAAACGATATCCACCCCTTGCAGATCAAGGCTGCGCAGGTCCGGTTCGGCATGAAACGGGATGCGCCGTCCGCCCACGATCAGGGTGGCATCGCCCGTGCCGACCTCTTCCGGCCACGGGCCGAAGACGCTGTCGAACTGAAAGAGATAGGCGCAGGTGCTCAGCGGCTCGATATCGTTGATCGCGACGAGTTCGAAATCTCGTGTGTCGCGCAGCAGGATCCGCAGCAGGGTCCGTCCAATGCGGCCAAAGCCGTTTATCGCAACACGGATCGGCGGGTTCGACATTTCGGTGCCTCCTGAGACGTCATTTCTGTTTCGGACAATTGCCGCGACCGGGGACGTTTGCCAACCGTGAAACAATACTTGATCAAATTATGCATCCGCCGCCGTGGTCGCCGGCGGTGCACCCGGAGCGACCGAATCCTCGAGCGCGGGATACCGCAGCCAGAGCGTCACACCCCGCGCCACGAAGCTGATCAGAAGCGCCAGCCACAGCCCGTGATTGCCCAGCCACGGCACCAACACCAAGACGGCGGCGACATAGATCACAAGGCTCAGCGCCATCATGTTGCGCATGTCCCCGGCCCGTGTCGCGCCGATGAATATCCCGTCCAGCATGAAAGGTGCCACGCCGACCACCGGCGCGATACAGACGTAGACCAGAAAGGCCCGCGCTTCGGTCTGCACCTCGGGCGCCTTCGCCATCAGGTCAATGATCGTCCCGCCCCATAGAGCGAAGGCGCAGGCCATAAGAACCACGATTGTCAAGGCCCAGACACTGGCCAAGATAGCCCCCCGGCGCAGACGCGCGACACTGCGCCGCCCGAACGCTTGACCGACCAGCGCCTCGGCGGCGAACGCGAAGCCATCCAGCGCATGCGCCGAGATGTTCAGGAACTGCAACAGGACCTGGTTCGCGGCCAGCGTAACGTCTCCAAAGTCGCCGCCGATCAGCAGGAAGGAAATGAAAATCGCCTGCAGCATCAGTGACCGCAGCAGGATATCGCGATTCACCGACATCATTCGCGCCAGCTGCACCCTGTCAAACACCCGGCCCCAGTCGCGCCAGGCGTCCACGCGCCAGACGTCGCGGCACAGCCACAGACCAAGAAACAGGCCCGACCATTCGGCAATAAAGGTCGCCCAGGCCACCCCGGTCACACCAAGGTCCAGCCCTAGCACGAACCATATGTCCAACAGAATGTTGATCCCGTTCATCGCGACTTGAAGCACCAGCACCGCGCGGGTCCGCTCCAACGCGATCAGCCAGCCGGTGACACCATACAGGGCGATTAAGGCAGGCGCGCTCCAGACCCGGATCGCCATGTAGTCCCGCGCCAGCGCCTCGACCTCCGCGCTGGCGGGCGACACGAGAAAGGCCCCCGCGAACAACGGCAGTTGAAGAACGATTATGCCCACGCCTGCCGTGATGCCGATCATCAGCGACCGGGTCAGCATGGCGGCCACCTCGCCGGTCTGTCCCGCCCCGTGCGCCTGGCTCGTGAGGCCCGTCGTGCCCATCCGCAGAAAACCGAAGACCCAGTAAAGCCCGGTCAGAATGATCGCGCCGATACCGACTGCGCCGATGGGCACGGCCTCGCCCAACTGCCCCACGACGCCTGTATCCACCGCGCCCAGGATCGGGACTGTGGCATTCGACAGCACGATCGGTATGGCGATGTTGAGCACGCGTTTATGCGTGATCTCCGCCGGTGTCTCAGCCATCGCGGCGCGGCATCAGGAAGTGCCCGGTTGCCTGTGCAAAGGGACGGGCCCGGTTGTCTTGCCACGCCTCGGCCCGAACAGACGCATAGCGCCGGCCCGACCGTGTAACCACCGCGCGGGCATAGGCATCCCGCGGCAGGCCCGAACGCAGGTAATCCACGGTGAAATCAATCGTCTTGGGCAGGCGCGGCAAGTCGCCGGCTTCGAACGCCTCTACCGCCAGCTCGCCGGATTCCATCTCGTCCCACAGCATCGCCCAGCTCAGCGTGATGATCGACGTCACCTCCAGAAACGCCGAGGTGGCACCGCCATGCAACGCGGGCAAGAGCGGGTTGCCGATCAGCTTTTCATCAAAGGGCATCACCCCGGTAAGTTCGTCCCCGCGGCGGTCGAATTCGATCCCCATGAAACGGATATAGGGCACGTGATCCACCAGGGCGTGAAGCGCCGCGTCGCGGCGTTGCTTGATGACCTGCACGGGTTCGGGACGCGAGCGGCTCATGATTTGCGCGCCACTGTGAAGGTGCCAGTGGCCTGCGCCACGGGTCGGTCAGCATCGTCGTCCAGCGTCTGCGCCCGGACGAAGGCGACCGAACGAGTGATGTGATAGCACTCCGCCCGCGCCCGTATCGTCTGGCCGGGCTTTGCCGGTCGCATGTAGTCGATGCGCAGGTCGATCGTGGCCGTGGCCCCGGGCGAGTCCGGGTGACTCATCACCGCCGCTCCGCAACACGTGTCCATCAGCGCCGACACAGCGCCACCGTGGATCACGCCGGTTTCCGGGTCTCCCACCAGGTGATCGGCATAGTCCATCTTCATCTCGGCCACACCGTCGCCGACATGCGTGATCTCCATCCCCAGCGCCTTGGCATGCGGAATGGCGCCCATGAACTGCGCGGCGATCTTGTTGTTGTCGGTCATGAAAAGTCCTGCGGCTTGCTCGCCTCTTTATGGTCTCTAATGCCCGCGCGCTGCAAGGGTGCCTGTTGCGCGATCCGCCCTAAGTCTCTTAAGTAGACTTCAGGAGGACCCGCGATGTCAGAGCAACGCCTGTCATTCAAGGAGATGTGCGCCAAGTTCGACGTGACGCCGCGCACGCTGCGGTACTACGAGTATATCGAGTTACTCAGTCCGACACGTGAAGGGCGCTCGCGCTACTATGGTCCGCGCGAAGTGGCTCGCATGACACTGATCCTGCGCGGTCGCCGCTGGGGCTTTGCCCTCGAAGACATTCGGCAGTGGCTGGAAATCTACGAGGAAAAGGGCACCGAGACGCAGTTGCGTACCTGGATCGACCTTGCCGACCGCCAGTTGGAAGAACTGCGCACCCAGAAGGAACAGCTGGAACAGTCCATCGCGGAGCTGAAAGAGGCCCGCGATTCGACCGAAAAGTCGCTCGGCTAGACCTTCGGCCGTTCGGCTACCCTCGATATTTCCGCAAAATAATTGCGCGGGTCACAGGTTGACCTTGCCTGATCTTACGTAAAGCACAAAGTGACGTTACGTAGTGGTTACGTAAACCTGCTTACGTGTTGTACCGATAGCCATCGCCTCACATGTTCCGGCCACGCAACGAGATTTACGGAAACCGACATGACCGACGAAACGATGACCATTCGCGAGATGTGCGACGCGTACAACGTGACGCCGCGGACCCTGCGTTTCTACGAGGCGAAAGAACTGCTCTTCCCGCGCCGGGAAGGTCAGAAGCGGCTGTTCACCAAAAGCGACCGCGCGCGGCTCAAGCTGATCCTGCGCGGCAAGCGCTTTGGCTTCAGCCTCGAGGAAATCCGCCAGCTTCTCAACCTCTATGACCGGGGCGACCAGCAACTGACGCAGTTGGAAAGCACATATGAAATCGCCAAGGACCGGCTGGAAGAGCTTGAACGCCAACGCGACGAGCTGACCGCGGCCATCGACGACCTGCGCGACCAGATGAAATGGGGCGAGAAGATGATCTCCTCGCTCCGCCAGACACCGAAAGCCGCGGAATGATCCCCGGCCCGACACTGTGATGATGTAGGGAGACCACCACATGCCGAGCTACACCCCGCCCACCAAGGACATGCAGTTCATCCTTCACGATGTTCTGAAGGTCAGCACCACCGACACCCCCGGCTATGCCGAACTGGACCGCGACTTTACCAGCGCCGTTCTGGAAGAGGCCGGCAAGATCTCATCCGAAGTTCTGGCACCCTTGAACGTGGTCGGCGATACCGAGGGCTGCAAACTGGAAAACGGTGTGGTCCGCACGCCTACAGGTTTCAAGGATGCCTTCGACCAGGTGCGCGAGGGCGGCTGGACCGCGCTCGACCTGCCCGAGGAATTCGGTGGCCAGAACATGCCCTATATCCTCGGCACCGCGGTGGGCGAAATGTTCTCGGCCGCCAACCAGGCCTTCACAATGTACCAGGGCCTGACCCACGGCGCGGCTTCGGCGATCTTGGCGCACGGGTCCGAGGATCAGAAGGCCACGTACCTGCCCAAGATGGCGTCCTGCGACTGGACCGGCACGATGAACCTGACCGAGCCGCATTGCGGCACCGACCTGGGCCTGATGCGCACCAAGGCGGAACCGCAGGGCGACGGCAGCTACAAGATCACCGGCCAGAAGATCTTCATCTCGTCGGGCGAACACGACATGGCCGACAACATCATCCACCTCGTGCTGGCCAAGATCCCCGGCGGCCCCGAGGGCATCAAGGGCGTCAGCCTCTTCATCGTGCCCAAGTTCCTCGTGAAAGAAGACGGCACCCTGGGTGAACGCAACGGCGTCGCCTGCGGCAAGATCGAGGAGAAGATGGGCATCCACGGCAACTCGACCTGCGTCATGAACTATGACGAGGCGACGGGTTACCTGCTGGGCGAAGAGCACAAAGGCATGCGCGCCATGTTCACCATGATGAACGAGGCCCGTATCGGTGTCGGCATGCAGGGCCTCGCGCAGGCCGACGTGGCCTATCAGAACGCGCTCGAATATGCCAAGGACCGGCTGCAAGGCCGCGACGTCACCGGCGTGAAAAACCCCGACGGCCCAGCCGACCCGCTGATCGTCCACCCGGACATCCGCCGCGCGCTCCTGGACCAGAAAAGCTTTGTCGAAGGCGCCCGCGCGTTCCTGCTCTGGGGCAGCCAGATGATCGACCAGTCGCATCGCGGCAATGACGCCGCCGCAGAAGGCATGGTCAGCCTGCTGACCCCGATCATCAAGGGCTTCCTGACCGACGAGGGTTTCGACATGACGATCCTCGCCCAGCAGGTCTATGGCGGCCATGGCTACATCGAGGAATGGGGCATGTCCCAGTTCGCCCGCGACGCCCGGATCGCCATGATCTACGAAGGCGCCAACGGCGTTCAGGCGCTCGACCTCGTGGGCCGCAAACTGGCGCAGGATGGCGGCAAGCACGTCATGGCCTTCTTCGACATGGTCAAGGCGTTCATCAAGGAGAACGAAGGGCACCCGGCGCTGAAGCAGGACTTCCTCGATCCGCTCAAGGAAAGCTCGAAGCACCTTCAACAGGCCGGCATGTTCTTCATGCAGAACGGCATGAAGAACCCCAACGCGGCGCTGTCGGGCTCCTATGACTTCATGCACCTTTTCGGGCATGTCTGCCTGGGCCTGATGTGGGCACAGATGGCCAAGGCCGCGCACGCGGCGATCGAGGCCGGTGACGGCGACACGGCCTTCTACAAGACCAAGATCGCCACGGGCCGCTTCTACATGAAGCGCCGCCTGCCCGCGACCGGGATGCACCTTGCGCGCATCGAATCCGGCGCCGAGCCCGTGATGGAGCTTGAAGCCGAGGCATTCTGAACACCTTGGGGTGGGTTTCAAACCCACCCTACGCACGCCACGATGACTGGGAGGACATCATGCCGAAACGCTTTCGCCTGACCCGCCGCTTCAACGCCGCGATGACCGAGGACGGTTATCGCCGGCTGCGGAAATTCGCGCAGGACTCCGGGCTCGACGAAGGCGAGGCGCTGTCCTTCCTCTTCGAGAATTTCGACAGCGTGATCGACGAGGACACGTTCGGTCACCGGCTGCGTATTTTTAATTCAGAACTCGACGCCCGCAAACGCTAGGGAGGCACCTCATGTCCGCATGGATGACCGACGAGCACGAAATGCTCACCGAGATGACGGCCAAGTTCATCACCGAGGAGTGGGGCCCGCATTTCGAACGCTGGCGCAAGGCCGGCATCATGGACCGCGAGATCTGGCAGCAGGCCGGCGCGCTGGGCCTGCTCTGCCCCTCGATCCCCGAGGAATACGGCGGCGCGGGCGGCGATTTCGGCCACGAAGCGGTGATCTGCATCGAGCAAAGCCGAGCCAACCTTGCGAGCTGGGGCAACCCGATCCATTCCGGCATCGTGGCGCACTACCTGCTGGCCTATGGCAGCGAAGAACAAAAGAAGCGCTGGCTGCCCAAGATGGTCTCCGGCGATCTGGTCGGCGCGCTGGCCATGACCGAACCCGGCGCGGGCTCGGACCTGCAAGGCATGAAGACCAAGGCCCTGCGCGAGGGCAATTCCTATCGCCTCACTGGCCAAAAGACGTTCATCACCAACGGCCAGCACGCCGACCTGGTCATCGTCGCCGCCAAGACCGATCCCAAGCAGGGCGCAAAAGGCATCTCGCTCGTCGTGGTCGAAACCGAGGGCGCCGAGGGCTTCACCCGCGGCCGCAACCTGGAAAAGAACGGGCTCAAGGCCGGCGACACCTCCGAGCTTTTCTTCGACAATGTCGAGATCCCGCCGGAAAACATCCTTGGCGGCGAAGAGGGCCGCGGCTTTTACCAGATGATGGAGCAATTGCCACAGGAACGGCTGATCATCGCGTGCGGGGCACAGGGCGCGCTGGAGGGCGGCGTCGCTCGCACCATTGCCTACACAAAGGAACGCGAGGCATTCGGCGCGCCGATCTTCGACAAGTTCCAGACCATTCGCTTTACCCTGACCGAGTGCCTGACCAAGACCAAGGTCTGCCGCGCATTCCTCGACGAGTGCATCGAGGAACACCTGCATGGGCGCCTGAGCGTCGAGAAAGCCGCGATGGCGAAATACTGGCTGACGGACACGCAGTTCGAAGTGCTGGACGCCTGCGTTCAACTGCATGGCGGCTACGGCTACATGGCCGAGTACGACATCGCCGAAATGTGGGCCGACGCGCGGGTGCAGCGCATCTACGGTGGCACCAACGAGATCATGAAAGAACTGATTTCGAGGTCGCTATGAAAATTCGGCCCGCGCGTCTGCCGCAAATCGCCGAACGCCTTCGGCGAGAGTATTTGGGGAACAGTGAAAGAGCACCCCGCCTTTCATCGTTCCAAAAATACTCAAATCCGACGCCTGCCAAGAGAACGAAACTGGGAGTTAGGACATGACGATCAAGCTGCACTGCTTCGGCGAAAGCGGCAACGCCTACAAGGCGGCGCTGGCGCTGGAACTTTCCGGTCTGGACTGGGAGCCGGTGAAGGTCGATTTCTTCGGCGGCGAAACCCGTGGCGACGCGTATCGCCGTGACGTCAACGAAATGGGCGAAGCGCCGGTGATGATCGACGGCGATATCCGCCTGACCCAGTCGGGCGTGATCCAGCAATACGTCACCGACCAGACGGGAAAGTTCGGCGGTCGCGACCAGGCCGAGAAATACGAGGTTCTGCGCTGGGTCCTATGGGACAATCACAAGCTTTCCAGTCAAGCCGGAATGACCCGCTTCCTGATGAACTTCCTGCCCGAGGACAAGCGCCCGGCAGAGGTCATCAGCTTTACCCAAGGCCGCCTGAAAGCCGCCTACACCACCCTGAACGACCGGCTTGAGGGGCGCGACTGGATCGTCGCTGACGGGCTGACCAATGCCGACATTTCCTGCTGCGCTTACCTTTTTTACCCCGAGCCCTTCGGCTTCGACCGCGCCGAATGGCCCAATATCGACAGATGGCTTTCCAGCATCGAGGCGCTGCCCGGCTGGAAACATCCCTATGACCTGATGCCGGGCTCTCCGGCAGACCGCGCCTGAACAAACCATCGGCGCACACGAAAAACAATCCGACACGACAGGACAACTAAAGGAGTCCGGACATGACCGAAGCCTATATCTATGACGCGGTCCGCACGCCGCGCGGCAAGGGCCGCAAGGACGGCGCGCTGCACGAAGTGACCGCCGTGCGCCTCAGCACCCATGTGCTGAACGCGCTCAAAGACCGCAACGGCCTTGACGGTCACGCCGTCGAGGACGTGATCTGGGGCAACGTCACGCAGGTGATGGAACAGGGCGGCTGCCTTGCGCGGACCGCCGTGCTGGCCTCCGACCTCGACGAATCCATCCCCGGCCTGGCCATCAACCGCTTTTGCGCGAGTGGAATGGAAGCCGTGAACCTGGCCGCGAACCAGGTCAAGGGCGGCGCGGGCGAGGCCTATATTGCAGGCGGCGTCGAGATGATGGGCCGCGTGGCCATGGGCAGCGACGGTGCGGCGATTGCCGTTGACCCCAGCGTGGCCATGGACAGCTATTTCGTCCCGCAAGGCATCAGCGCGGACATCATCGCCACCGAATACGGTTTCAATCGCGACCAAGCCGATGCGCTGGCCGTCGAAAGCCAGAACCGTGCGGCTGCGGCGTGGAAGGACAACCGTTTTGAGAAATCCATAATCGAGGTGAAAGACCAGAATGGCCTGACCATCCTTGACCATGACGAATACATGCGCCCTGGCACCGACATGCAGGCGCTTGGCGCGCTGAACGCCAGCTTCCAGCAGATGGGCGAGGTGATGCCCGGCTTCGATGCCGTGGCAAAGCTGAAATACCCGCACCTGGAAAAGATCAACCACATCCACCACGCCGGCAACAGCTCTGGCATCGTGGACGGCTCTGCCGGTGTGCTGATCGGCTCCAAGGAATTCGGCGAGAAATGGGGCCTGAAGCCCCGCGCGCGTATTCGGCAGACCTGCAAGATCGGCACCGACCCGACGATCATGCTGACCGGGCCTGTTCCGGCGACACAGAAGATCCTGGCGGATTCCGGCATGAACATCGGCGACATAGACCTTTTCGAGGTGAACGAGGCCTTCGCCTCGGTCGTGCTGCGCTTCATGCAGGCCTTTGATGTCGATCCCGAGATGGTCAACGTCAACGGCGGCTCCATCGCCATGGGCCACCCTCTGGGCGCCACCGGTGCCATCATCATTGGCACGCTGCTGGATGAACTGGAGCGCTCGGACAAGGAAGTCGGGCTCGCCACGCTCTGCATCGCGTCCGGCATGGGCGCAGCCACGATCATCGAACGCGTGTAACCCGGGATACGAGGATTAGAGACATGACTGACTTCACGATGGAAAAAGGCGCCGACGGCGTCGCGATCATCACCTGGGACACCCAAGGTAAGTCCATGAACGTGATGAACATGGAAGGCTGGCCCCTGCTGGAAAGCCTGGTGGACGACGCGCTGGCGGACGATGCGGTCAAGGGCATCGTAATCACCTCCGGCAAGGAAGGCACCTTCGCCGGGGGCATGGACCTCAACGTGATCGCCAAGATGAAGGAAATGGCCGGCGACAATCCGGCGCAGGGCCTGATGGACGGGCTGATGAACATGCACTCCATCCTGCGCAAGATCGAGCGCGGCGGCATGGACGACAAGAACAAGGGCGGCAAGCCCATCGCCGCCGCCCTGCCCGGCACCGCGCTTGGGATTGGCCTTGAGATCCCGCTGGCCTGCCACCGCATCTTTGCCGCCGACAATCCCAAGGCCAAGATCGGCCTGCCCGAGATCATGGTCGGCATTTTCCCCGGCGCGGGCGGCACCACCCGCCTTGTCCGCAAGTTGGGCGCGATGGGCGCCTCGCCCCTGCTGCTCGAAGGCAAGCTGAACGATCCCAAGAAAGCCAAGTCCGCCGGCGTGGTGGACGAGGTCGTGCCCGCCGATGAGCTGATTGCCAAGGCCAAGGAATGGGTCCTTTCCGAGCCCAGCTTCGTCAAGCCGTGGGACGAGAAAGGCTACAAGATGCCCGGCGGCGCGCCCTACCACCCGGCGGGGTTCATGACCTTCGTCGGTGCCTCGGCCATGGTCAACGGCAAGACGCAAGGCGCCTTCCCGGCGGCCAAGGCGCTGCTAAGCGCGGTCTATGAAGGCGCGCTCGTACCCTTCGACACCGCGCTCAAGATCGAGGCGCGCTGGTTCACCAACGTCTTGATGAACCCCTCCTCGGCGGCCATGATCCGCAGCCTTTTCATCAACAAGGAAGCGCTGGAAAAAGGCGCCAACCGGCCCGACGTGCCCGACCAGAAGGTCAAGAAGGTCGGTGTCATGGGTGCCGGCATGATGGGCGCGGGCATCGCGCTCGTCTCGGCCATGGCAGGGATGGAGGTCGTGCTGATCGACCAGAAACAGGAAGCCGCCGACAAGGGCAAGGCCTACACCGCCGACTACATGGACAAGGGCATCAAGCGCGGCAAGGCCACCGAGGACAAGAAGGCGGCGACGCTGGACCTCATCACCGCGACCACCGATTACAACGCGCTGAAAGGCGCGGACCTGATCATCGAGGCCGTGTTCGAGGATCCGGGCGTCAAGGCCGAGGTCACCAAGGAAGTGCTGAAAGTCGTCGGCGACGATTGCATCTTCGCCACCAACACCTCGACTCTGCCGATCACGGAACTGGCCAAGGCGTCGGACAATCCCGAGCAGTTCATCGGCATCCACTTCTTCTCGCCCGTCGAGAAGATGATGCTGGTCGAGATCATCAAGGGTGCGGAAACCGGCCCAAGGGCAGTGGCGAAAGCACTGGATTACGTCCGGCAAATCCGCAAGACGCCCATCGTGGTGAATGACGCGCGGTTCTTCTACTGCAACCGCTGCATCATCCCCTACATCAACGAGGGCATCCGGATGGTAGCCGAGGGCGTGACGCCCGCACTGATAGACAACGCCGCGCGTCAGCTGGGCTTCCCGGTGGGACCGCTGCAACTGGTCGACGAGACCTCGATCGACCTCGGCGCCAAGATCGCCCGCGCGACCAAGGCCGCGATGGGCGACCACTACCCAGATGCTGCCGTGGACGAGGTGATCTTCTGGATGGAAGAACAAGGCCGCTTGGGCCGCAAATCAAACGCGGGCTTCTTCGACTATGACGAGAAGGGCAAGCGGCAGGGCTATTGGCACGGGTTGGAAGAGAAATACCCCCATGCCGAAGACCAGCCCGACCTGATCGAAGTGCAGCATCGCCTGATGTTCGCGCAGGTGCTGGAGGCCGTCCGCGCACTGGAAGAAGGCGTGCTGGAAGACATCCGCGAAGGCGACGTGGGCGCGATCCTGGCCTGGGGCTTTGCGCCGTGGTCAGGTGGTCCGTTCTCGTGGCTCGACATCATCGGCACGCCTTACGCGGCCGAGCGTTGCGACGAACTGACAGCCAAATTCGGCGAGCGCTTCGCCACGCCTGACTTGCTGCGCGAGATGGCGGGCAAGAACCAGTCCTTCTACGGACGCTTCGGCACCCAGGCAAAAGCGGCATAACCGCGACCTTTAGAGCACAAGCGAAACCCGCGCGGCCAGACAACCGCGCGGGTTTCTTCGTTCCGGTGCGAAAAGCCGCAAGCCGCTATGCCGGAACAGCCGCAGCCCAAATGTCCTGGGAGGAATTGGAGCAAGCGGTGCCAATCTCTTCTTTGATCTGCACGGCCAGGAACCGCGCCTCGTCCATCGACAGGACCGAGTAGAACGGGCGGGCCTCTTCGGCGAAGGCCGCATCGACCATGTCGGCGAATGCGGGGCAGAAAAACAACGCCCCGTTTTCCGCGAACACCACCTGGTCGGCGGCGAAATGCAGGACCACGACTTCGACATCGCACTCTGGCGGCGTGCGGGCGACACCGTAAAGCCCCTCGATCGCCTCGGCGGGCATCAAGGTGAAGGGATCGCCGTAGAGGTCCTCGGCGGCATCACTTTCCACCATGATATTCTGGCCCGGCAACACGCGCATCACCTCGCGGTTGCCCAGCGCACCGGCGGGCACCTCCAGCGGCCAGAACTGGCGCGGGCAATGATCCTGCCCACTCCACAGGCCAACGCGACTTACTTTCGTGATCGTCTGAAGTCCGCCGTCGAAGGTCAGCACCTTGTCGCCCGCCGCAATCGCCTCGACCGGGCGCCAGCCCATGCCGGTTGCCACTCTCGTGCCCGAAATCAGCCCCGATTTGACTGCCGTTGCGTTCGCGTTCTCAAAAATATCGCGCTTCCCAAGCGTGGACTTCCATCCGAACATTGATTTTTTCCCCTCTTGTGCCGTTGGCAGACGGCGTCAGCAGACAAGATCCATGTGCCTTGATTCTCGGGACGCTCCTTGGTCGGAAAAGTGTCACGATTTGGGCATTGTTTCAGCAACGTGACCAGTCGGGAGCTCTTCAGAAAACAAGCCTAAGACTTGAAACGAAAGCCGTTCAAAATTGGTAGCCGAACCTTTCGATATCGACCGCACACAGGCGCGACACCACATCAGCGTCAGCCTCGTTGTAGTAGCTGCGATAGTCCTGCACGCGGGCCGACCGGTTCTCATGCGGCAGGTCAAGGCGGAATCCCAGATGATCCCATAGCGGCCCGGCCTCCTCCTCGAAATGCTCCAGCCGGATGAAAAACCCGGCCTGATCCTGCCCATCCGCCCTGCGCATGTAGCGGGCATAGTCCCAGGCGCGGATTGCGTCCTGCATGTCCGTCGCATTGAGAAACCCGGTGAAATCGGCGGTCTTGGCCCTGGCGACGGCCGGATGATCGAAGGCCTGGATCCGCAACCAGTGATAGTAGCTGACGATCCTGTCCCACGGGTTGCGCACCAAGGTGAAGCACAAGGCCTGCGCCACGAAGCCGGTTGAGACCAGCCCGTCGATATCGGCCAGCGTGGAATGTTTCCACAACCGGCCGGCGCTTTGCACATCCTTGATCCGCCCCCGCCGCTTTTTCGCTTTCGGCGTGTCCCCAATCAGGATGTCGTCCCGCATCGCGCGTCCTTCCAGCGCCAGCGCCAGGGACGTGCCGCCTGTCTTGGGGATATGCACGAAGATATAATTGCGTCCGGGCGAAATGATCATGGAGGAACGCTAGGCCAACGCGCGGGGCTTGGAAAGATTGCCGCAAGTGCGAAACAGCTTTGCGTTCGGCCCGGAAATACGCGATACCTCCTGCCGATCAGGACATACGCTTTCACGAAAGGACGTCTGGCATGGGTTGGATGAAGGATGAAACCGGTCTCGAAAGAACCGCCGCGAATTACGTCCCGCTGACGCCACTGTCGCACCTGCGGCGCGCGGCCCACGTGTTTCCCGACCATGACGCGGTTGTCTATGGCACGTTTTGCAAGACCTATGCCGAGTATTTCGAACGCGCGACCCGCCTTGCCTCCGCCCTTCAGAAGCTGGGCATCGTCCCCGGTGACGTTGTGGCCACGCTCCTGCCCAACATCCCCGCCCATGCCGAGGCGCATTTCGGCGTGCCAGCCTGCGGTGCCGTGCTGAACACGATCAATACCCGTCTGGAACCTGACACCATCGCCTATATCCTCGACCACGGCGAGGCCAAGGTCGTTCTGGTCGATCCGCAATTTCTGCCCGCCTGTGCCGCAGCAATCGAGATGATGGAGGGCCCTGCCCCCACCCTGATCGAGGTCCCGGATGACGAGGCCGGTGTAAAGGCTTACGGCGACTACACGCTCTACGAGGATTTCCTCGCCACCGGCGATCCGGCCTTCAAGTGGATCATGCCCGAGGACGAATGGGAAAGCCTTGCGCTCAACTACACCTCCGGCACAACCGGGCGTCCCAAGGGGGTGGTCTACAGCCATCGCGGCGCCTACCTGCTGACCACGGGCGTCGCGGTCACCTGGCCGATGCCGCGCCACGCGCGCTATCTGACCATCGTGCCGCTGTTTCACTGCAACAACTGGAACCACACCTGGATGATGCCGATGGTCGGCGGCACGGTCGTGTGCTGCCGGGACATCACCGCGGCCAATATCTACAACGCCATCGCGGACAAGGGTGTCACCCACTTCGGTGCGGCCCCCATCGTGCTCAACATGATCGTCAACGCCAAAGACGAAGAACGGCGCGAGTTCGACCACGCGGTCAATGTCTTCACCGCGGGCGCCCCGCCGCCCGCCGCGACCCTGCGCGCGATCGAGCCGCTGGGGTTCGACGTAACGCAGGTCTACGGCCTGACCGAAACTTACGGCCACGTCACCGAATGCATGTGGCACGACCGCTGGGACGATCTGCCCGAAGAGGAGCGCTATGCGATCAAGGCCCGCACCGGCATCCTCATGCCCTTCATGGAGGATATCACCGCCCTCGACCCCGAGACCATGGAACAGGTCCCGATGGACGGCGAAACGCAGGGCGAGGTCATGATCAAGGGCAATGCCGTGATGAAAGGCTACCTCAAGAACCCCAAGGCCACCGAGGAGGCTTTCCGCGGTGGGTATTTCCACTCCGGCGACATCGCCTACCAGCACGAGGACGGCTATCTCAAGATCGCCGACCGCGCCAAGGACATCATCATCTCGGGGGGCGAGAACATCAGCTCGGTCGAGATCGAAGGCGCGCTGATGATGCACCCCGCCGTGCTCTTGTGCGCCGTGGTGGCCATGCCGGACGAGAAATGGGGCGAGGTGCCCTGCGCTTTCGTCGAGGTCAAGGAAACAGCAACAGTGACCGAACAAGACCTGATCGCCTTCTGCCGCGAGCGGCTGGCCGGGTTCAAATGCCCCAAGAAGATCGTGTTCGAGGAACTGCCCAAGACGTCCACTGGCAAAATTCAGAAATTCGAATTGCGCAAGGCGTTCAAATAGAGCATCTCGCCTTCAATCCGAGGCCACGGCTAAAGCCACAACCCGTGCAACGGCTGTGTGCCGCGTCATCGGCAATTGCCCGTTCACAGCTCGTCGTGATACACTGGCCCGAACGCGCTAACGAGGCAGAGCAGGCCCCCGCGACATGACGGCGTTAAGCGAATACGAACGGCTGGAGGCATCCGGCCTGTGGCGGGAGTCCCCGGACGCGCAGCGCGTTGATGTCTACGTCTCCCTTGGTGACGCCACCCTCACCATTCTCGACCGGCGCGAACAGCCGCTGACCCATTGGTCGCTTGCCGCCATCGCCCGGGCCAATCCGGGCAAGCGCCCGGCGCTCTATCATCCCGACGGCGACGCGGGCGAAGTGCTTGAACTGGGCGACGACGCATCCGAGGTGATCGATGCCATCGAAAAGCTGCGCACCGCCGTCGACCGGGCCCGCCCGCATCCGGGGCGGCTTCGGCTGGTCATGTTCCTGGGCAGCCTTGCCGCTGTCGCCGCGCTGGCAACCCTGTGGCTGCCAGGGGCGTTGCGCGATCACGCCACCAAGGTCCTGCCAGACGTAAAACGTGACGAGATCGGCCAGGCCCTGCGCCGCCATATTGAACGGGTTACCGGACCGGCCTGTGACGGCCCCGACGGGCGCCGCGCCCTGTCGGAACTGGCCAGCCGGCTTCCGGCCGGGGACAGCCCCGGCTCGCTCGACGTGATGCGCGACGGCGTGAAGGGCGCGGTCGCCCTCCCCGGCAAGACCATCCTGCTGGACCGCGCCTTGGTCGAAGATTTCGAAGAGCCCGACGTGCTGGCCGGCTTCGTCATCGAACAACGCCTTCGCGCCAGTGTCCACGACCCGATCGACGCCCTTCTGCAATACGCCGGAACCTGGGACAGCATTCGCCTGCTGACCACTGGAGAGTTGTCCGAGGATGTTTTGTCGAACTATGCCCGTCACCTGCTGACGCAAGACGAAGAGCCGCTACCGGACGAAACGCTGCTGAACGGTTTCGAAAGCTGGTCCGTGCGCTCCACGCCCTACGCCTACGCGCTGGATGTGACCGGCGAGTCCACGCTTGGGCTGATCGAGGCTGACCCCTTCGCCAGCGAAGCGCCGCCACCGATCCTCAGCGATGCGGACTGGCTGCGGCTGCAAGGCATCTGCGGCGGCTGAGGCCGCAGATCTGCCGGGTCACTTACGGAAATAGGCGTTGGGATAACCCGCGCGGCGCACGGCCCGCATACCCGATTGAAGCTGTGATTGCGTCCCGAACGGGCCGACGACAACCGAAGTGTAGGGTTGCCCCTTGTGCGTCGTCTTGCCCATCCGCGCGGGAAGCCCGGCATTGGCCAGCCGCTGTGCCGCGCTGCGGGCCAGGTCCGGCGCGCTGAAGATCCCGACCTGCACATAGCGGTGGCTGGCCGCCTTGGCCGGCGCCTTGGGCGCCGAGGACCGTGTCGACACGGTTGGTTTCACGGTCTCCCTGGGGGGTGCGGTCTTGGCGACGTTGCGGGTCCGCTTGACAGTGCGGACCTGCCCGTCGCGGCCACGCAAGACGGTGATCGGGTCGGGCACCATCTGGCCCCGCGTCGCTACAATCACGCCCGCCGCCCGCTGCTGTTCAAAACTGGTATAGGGATACTGCAACCCGGGATAGTTATGCGTCACTTCACGCCCAGTGCGGCGGTCGATCAGGCGGCGCGGTACGGTCTTGGTCCAGGCGACCTCCATCATCGCCTTGCCGGCGAAGGTCTGGTGCGCGCGTTGCGGGTTCAGACGATCGTCTTCCCAGACAGGCTGATAGCCTTCGGGCACGAACACGCCCCGCGTACTGCTGACTTGCCGCTCGTAAACATGGCGCGGCGCCACACGCACGGGCGGCGACGGCACATCCCTTGGGGTCACCACCTGCCCGGGCCGTACCACCGACGTGGGCGCGGGCCGCGTCGGCGGCGCCGGGGTTGCTGTGACGACGCGGATGGCAGTGCCGGTCCCGGACCCGCCTGAAATCACGTTGGCATGCGGCGTGGTTTGCGGACCGCACCGCACCGCAAGGCCGGGCCTGCTCTGGACGTAGCGTTGCGAGATCGCGCTCGCGCCGGGACAGGCGGGCTGGCTCTGCACCACGCGCCGGGTTTTCGGGACCGGCTTCGGCGCGGCCGCCGTTCTGGGCGAGACCGTGATGATCTTGGGCGAGGTTGCAGCCGCGCTGGGCGCGGCGGGCTTCGACGCCGGTGCCGGGCGTACGACTTTCTTCGGCGCAGTGGCCACGCGCCTGGTCGTCGGGGCCGGCTTCGGCGCCGCGGCGGGCTGTTGCGGTACGGTAATGACCTCGGGCTCGGGTTGCGCCGGGGCGGGCCGCGCAGCTGCGGTGGCGGTTCCCTGTGTCTGTGACGGCTTGAACCCGCAGATCACCTTGCGCCCCCGCGTCACACGCGGCACCCAGGTTGTCTGACCGTCGATCCCGGCGCGGATGAACACGCATCCCCGGCTGTCGACATATTGGCGTCCGGTGTAACTGGACGGTGGAAACTCCGCCGGAACTCTTGCCCCTGAATCACTCTGCGCCACGGCTCCGCCGTGGACGACAGTTGTGGCGATTGCAGCTATCGCCAGAACACGCGTCAGTTTCATTTTGCCCCCAAGACAGTTGGGGAAAGATTGCCTTATTATTTTCGCTGAGTAAACAGCATTTAGCCTATTTAGTGCCGAACATCCGGTCACCCGCATCACCTAGACCAGGCAGAATGTATCCGATGTCATTCAGACGCTCGTCCAGCGCCGCCGTCACGATCGGCACGTCCGGGTGCGCCTCCTTCATCCGGGCCACGCCTTCGGGGGCGGCCAGCAAACACAGGAACCGGATATCGGTCGCGCCCGCCTCTTTCACCATATCGACCGCCGCCGCCGAGGAATTGCCGGTGGCCAGCATCGGATCGACGAGGATGGTCAGCCGTTTGTCCAACTGCTCAGGCACCTTGAAGTAATACTTTACCGGCTTCAGCGTCTCCTCGTCGCGGTACAGCCCGACGAACCCGACCCGGGCGGAGGGGATCAGCTCCAGCATCCCGTCAAGCAACCCATTGCCCGCCCGCAGGATCGAGATCAACGCCAGCTTGCGCCCCGCCAGAACCGGTGCGTCCATCTCCTGCAACGGTGTCTCGATGGTCTGCGTGGTCATCTTCAGCTCATGCGTAACCTCGTAGGCCAGCAATTGGCTGATCTCTCGCAGAAGCTGCCGAAAGACGGCGGTCGGGGTATGCTTGTCGCGCATGAGGGTCAGCTTGTGCTGCACCAGTGGGTGGGTCACGACGGTCAGGTGCTCTTTCATCTCGGCTCCGTTCGGCAAGGCAGGTATGGCTAGAGCGTTCTTTCCAGAAAAAACCGCGAAGGGCAACGCAGAGCTCAGGGAAGGAAAGACCGCCCCGGTCCGCGCTCGGCCAGCCCAAGATGCGCGGCCACGCTCGCGGCCACATCGACCAAATCCACGATTCCCGCCTCATGCGGCCCGACCCCGGCCGCCAGCACCGGCACCCGCTCGCGCGTGTGGTCGGTGCCGGGCCAGGTGGGGTCGTTGCCATGGTCGGCGGTGATCATCATCAGATCTCCGGGCCGCAGGCACGCCAGGCACCGGCCGATGCCAGCATCGAACCTCTCCAGTGCCTCGGCGTAGCCTTTCACGTCCCGCCGATGCCCGTATTTGCTGTCGAACTCGACGAAATTGGCGAATGTCAGGCTGCCCTCTTCGGCCCCGGCCACCGCCTGTTCCAGCGCCTCCATTAGCGTCGCATCGCTGCCGGTCACGACGTCGTCGATCCCCTGCATCGAAAAGATGTCGCCGATTTTGCCGATCCCGTGCACCCCGCGCCCCTCTGCACTGGCCCAGTCGCACAAGGTCGGCGCAGGCGGGGCCATGGCGTAATCCCTGCGCCTGCCCGTGCGCTCGAACCCCTCGGAGGCGGACCCGACGAAGGGCCGCGCGATCACCCGCCCGACGCCCATCTCGTGCAAGCGCGGTGCGATCGTGCGGCAAAGCTCCAGCAACCGATCCAGCCCGAACCGCTCTTCGTGCGCGGCGACCTGGAACACGCTATCGGTCGACGTATAACAAATCGGCCAGCCCGTACGCATGTGCTCAGCCCCCAGCGCCTTCAGGATCTCTGTACCCGACGCGTGGCAGTTCCCGAGAATCCCATCGACCCCTGCCGCCTCTTGGACCGCCGCCACCAGCGCCTCTGGAAAGGCCGGTATCGTCTGGGGAAAGACGTGCCAGGCAAACGGCATCGGCACCCCGGCCAGCTCCCAATGACCCGTCGGCGTATCCTTACCCGGCGAGATTTCCTGTGCCGCACCCCAGCATCCTTCGGGCGTCGCGCCCAGCCCCGGCGCCACCGCGCCCGATGCCAGCGTCACCGCCACCCCAAGCCCAAGCCGGTCAAGGTTGGGCAATCTCAGCCCACCAGCCCGCGCCTGCGCGATGTGGGCAAGCGTGTTGGCGCCGGTATCGGGAACAGGCCCGTTGAAAAACCTGTCGGCATCGGGCGCCCCGCCGATTCCCACCGAGTCCATCACCGCCAGAAACGCACGGGTCATGGACCGACATGCTCGATCACCAGGGGTTTCTCGGCAGGGGCCGACGGACCGATGGCCATCGCGTCGCGCACGATGGCCTCGGCGGCATCGGCATGGGCCGCACGGCTGGCGTGGATGCGCAACAAGGGCTGTCCCGCGATCACCTCCGTGCCCAAGGGCAGGATGTCGGACAGACCCACCGCCGGGTCGATCCGGTCGGTTTCAAGCTTCCGCCCGCCGCCCAGCGCGATCACCGCATGGCCAAGAGCCTCGCCATTTATGGAGGCGACAAAACCCGGCGCTTCGGCCGGGACCTCGCGGATGATCGTCGCCTCGGGCAGGAAACGCTGCCACGTATCGACGAACTGCACCGGCCCGCCCAACGCACGCAGCATCCGTCCAAAGACTTCTGCCGCCTGCCCGTTCTTCAAAACTTTCAGCACCTCGCGCGCGCCGCTTTCCGGGCTTGCGCAAAGCCCGCCATGATAAAGCGCCTCGCCGCCCAGATAGCAGGTCAGCTTCGCCAGCCGCCCCTCGACCGTTCCGGACAGGACGCGCATCGCTTCGGCCACTTCCACGGCATTGCCCGCCGACGGCGCCAATGGCTGGCTCATATCAGTGATCAACGCACTGCACCGGCATCCCGCCGCATTCGCCGTCTCCACCAGTGACTCGGCCAGCGCCCGCGCCGCGCCGATGTCCTTCATGAACGCGCCCGAGCCCTGCTTGACGTCCAGAACCAGGCCTGTCAGCCCCGCCGCAAGCTTCTTGGATAGGATCGAGGCAGTGATTAGATCGACGCTTTCCACCGTCCCCGACACGTCCCGCACCGCGTAAAGACGCCGATCCGCCGGGGCGATCTCGGCGCTGGCGGAAGCGATCACGACGCCGATTTCCTCGACGACCCTCTGCAACCGCCCGGTCTCCAACTCGGTCGAAACGCCTGGAATGGCCTCCAGCTTGTCCAGCGTGCCCCCGGTATGGCCCAGGCCGCGCCCCGAGATCATCGGCACAGCCGCGCCGCAGGCCGCCAACGCCGGCGCCAGCACCAGGCTGATGCAATCCCCGATACCACCGGTCGAGTGCTTGTCGAGGACAGGGCGGTCGGTGCGCCACCGCAAGATCTGCCCGCTGTCTCGCATCGCCAGCGTCAGTGCACGGCGGCTTTCGGGCGCAAGCGATTTCAGCAAAACCGCCATGGCAAAGGCCCCGGCTTGCGCATCGCTCACTCCGCCATCGGTCAGACCTTGCACGAAACTCGTGATCGCCTCACCGGACAGCGCGTCCCCGTCGCGTATCGCCGCTATGACCTGTCGTGCCTCCAAGGGTCAGCCATTCGCCATGTGATGTGTTGTAAAGGCACCGGGCAGCAATTCCTTCAACGTCCGCGTGACGGTGACACCGCCGAGCGTTGCCATGGTGACGAGCATCTCGCCGCTGCCGAACTCCGCCAGCTTTTGCCGACACCCGCCGCAAGGCGTCACAGGCTCGGGGCTGTCGGCGACGACCACGATCTCGGCAATTTCTGTTTCGCCGGCCGCGACCATCGCGGCGATCGCCCCGGCCTCGGCGCAGGTGCCTTCGGGATAGGCCACGTTCTCGACGTTGCACCCGGCGAACACCCGGCCCGTGCGCGTCGTCAGTGCCGCCCCGACCTTGAAGCCCGAATACGGGGCATGGGCATTCTTCCGCACACGCTGCGCCTCGTCCAGCAAACTCATTCGGCCTCCCGGCATGCTGCCTGCCTCCTCGCTCATTTGAGATTGCGTCGCCACGCCCTGATATGCAAGCTAACTGTGGCCCGGCATCAACAGGGCTGGAACATCCGGTCGATCGGATATAGTTTACCCTTAAACTAATTCTTGCAGAGGACCTCATGGCAGACAACGCGAACGAAAGCCTTCGCCAGGCGGCATTGACCTATCACGAGTTTCCCAAGCCCGGAAAACTCGAGATTCGTGCGACGAAACCGCTGGCCAACGGGCGCGACCTGGCCCGCGCCTATTCGCCCGGCGTCGCCGAGGCCTGTCTCGAAATCAAGGCCAATCCCACCGACGCCAGCCGCTATACCAGCCGCGCCAACCAGGTGGCCGTTGTCACCAATGGCACCGCCGTGCTGGGTCTTGGCAACATTGGCGCCCTCGCTTCCAAGCCGGTGATGGAGGGCAAGGCAGTCCTGTTCAAGAAATTCGCCAATATCGACTGCTTCGATCTCGAACTGGACGAGCAGGACCCCGAGCGCCTCGCCGAGATCGTCTGCGCGCTGGAGCCGTCCTTCGGCGCCATCAACCTTGAGGATATCAAGGCGCCCGACTGCTTCATCGTGGAAAAGATCTGCCGCGAGCGCATGAACATTCCCGTCTTCCACGACGACCAGCACGGCACCGCCATCGTCGTCGGCGCCGCCGCCACCAACGCGCTGCACGTGGCGGGCAAATCCTTCGAGGATATCAAGATCGTCTCGACCGGGGGCGGGGCCGCCGGCATCGCCTGCCTCAACCTGCTGCTGAAGCTTGGCGTGAAACGCGAAAACATCTGGCTCTGCGACATTCACGGTCTGGTCTACGAAGGCCGCTCCGAAGACATGAACCCGCAAAAGGCCGCCTTCGCCCAGAAAACCGATCTGCGCACGCTCGACGACGTGATCGAGGGCGCAGACCTCTTCCTCGGTCTTTCAGGCGCGGGCGTGCTGAAACCCGAACATGTCGCCCGGATGTCCGACAGCCCAATCATCCTCGCGCTGGCCAACCCGATGCCGGAAATCATGCCCGACGAAGTGCGCAAGATTGCGCCCAACGCGATCATCGCGACGGGCCGAAGCGACTTTCCCAACCAGGTCAACAACGTGCTCTGCTTTCCGTTCATCTTCCGCGGGGCGCTCGACGTGGGCGCCACGGACATCAACGACGCTATGCAGATCGCCTGCGTCGAGGCCATTGCCGAGCTGGCCCGCGCCACCACGTCAGCCGAGGCTGCCGCCGCCTACCAGGGCGAGCAGATGAATTTCGGGCCCGACTACCTGATCCCGAAACCTTTCGATCCGCGTCTGTCCAGCGTCGTGCCCACCGCGGTGGCCAAGGCGGCGATGGAATCGGGCGTTGCCGCGCGGCCCATCGAGGATCTCAACGCCTATTCGGCCAACCTTCAGGCGTCTGTTTTCAAATCCGCCCTCCTGATGCGCCCGGTCTTCGAGGCCGCGGCCACGGCCGCCCGGCGGATCGTCTTTGCCGAGGGCGAGGACGAGCGCGTATTGCGCGCCGCTCAGGCCATCCTCGAGGAAACGACCGAACTGCCAATCCTTATTGGCCGTCCTGACGTGATCGCCGCGCGTTGCGAACGCATCGGCCTGGAAATCCGCCCCGACAAGGATTTCAGCATCGTGAACCCGGAGCGTGACCACCGGTACCGCGACTACTGGGCCACGTATCACGACATCATGAAACGCCGCGGCGTCACGCCTGACCTTGCCAAGGCGATCATGCGCACCAACACCACCGCCATCGGCGCGATCATGGTATACCGCGAAGAGGCGGACTCGCTCATTTGCGGCACCTTCGGCGAATACCGCTGGCACATGAATTACGTCTCACAGGTGCTGGGCGACGCCGAACATCACCCGCACGGCGCCCTGTCGATGATGATCCTCGAGGACGGCCCGCTTTTCATCGCCGATACCCATGTGCGCATCCGCCCCACGCCCGAGGAACTGGCCGAAACCGCCATCGGCGCGGCTCGCCACGTCAAGCGCTTCGGCCTCGAGCCCAGCGTCGCCTTTTGCTCGCAGTCGCAATTCGGCAACCAGGGCAGCGATTCCGGCAACCGTCTGCGCGAGGCACTTCAGATCCTCGACCGCGAGCCGCGCAATTTCTGCTACGAAGGCGAGATGAACCTCGACGCCGCGCTTGACCCGGACCTGCGCCAACGGCTCCTGCCGGACAACCGCATGGAAGGCGCCGCCAACGTGCTTCTCTTTTCCAATGGCGACACCGCTTCGGGCGTGCGCAACATCCTGAAAATGAAGGCCGGCGGGCTCGAGGTCGGGCCGATCCTGATGGGCATGGGCAATCGGGCACATATCGTGACACCGTCGATCACCGCGCGCGGATTGCTCAACATGGCCGCCATCGCCGGCACCCCGGTGGCCCATTACGGCTGACGCACCCGGGATATTCCCTTATCCGGGCGGCTTGCGGTATTGTGCCACGGGCCGTCCGGACAGCCTTGTCTTGGCGCATTGCCCTGGCGTAAACGAGGCGCGAGGACCGTGGAGGGGATACAATGGCATACAATGATGTTTACGAAGGCTGGAAAAGCGATCCTGAAGGCTTCTGGATGCAGGCCGCCGAAGCTATCGACTGGGACGAAAAACCCTCCAAGGCGCTTTTCGATGACAAGGCTCCTTTCTATGAGTGGTACAGCGACGGCAAGGTGAACGGCTGCTACAACGCAGTTGATCGTCATGTCGAGGCCGGACGCGGCGATCAGGTGGCAATCATCCACGACAGCCCGATCACCGACAGTATCTCCAAGATCACCTATGCCGAACTCAAGGACCGTGTCGCCAGCCTTGCCGGGGCGCTGCGGGCCAAGGGCGTGCAAAAGGGCGACCGCGTCATCATCTACATGCCCATGGTCCCCGAGGCGCTGGAGGCGATGCTGGCCTGCGCCCGCATCGGCGCGATCCACTCGGTCGTCTTCGGCGGCTTCGCGGCCCACGAGCTGGCCGTACGTATCGACGACGCCAAGCCGAAATGCATTATCGCCGCCTCCTGCGGGCTGGAGCCCGACCGCGTCGTCCACTACAAGCCCCTGCTTGACGGCGCAGTGGACCAAGCCTCGCACAAGCCCGATTTCTGCGTGATCTTTCAACGCGAACAGGAGACGGCCACCCTGACCGAGGGGCGCGATGTCGACTGGCACGACTTCCAGAAAGGCACCGAACCCGCCGATTGCCTGCCGGTCGAGGGCAACCACCCCGCCTATATCCTCTACACCTCCGGTACCACCGGCGCACCTAAGGGGGTTGTCCGGGCCACGGGCGGCCACCTCGTGGCGCTGAACTGGAGCATGAAGAACATCTACAATGTCGATCCGGGCGACGTGTTCTGGGCCGCGTCCGACGTGGGCTGGGTCGTGGGACACAGCTATATCTGCTATGCGCCGCTCATTCACGGCAACACCACCATCGTGTTCGAGGGCAAACCCGTCGGCACGCCTGACGCCGGTACGTTCTGGCGGGTGATCGAGGAGCACAAGGTGAAGTCCTTCTTCACCGCGCCCACCGCCTTCCGCGCGGTAAAGCGCGAGGACCCGCATGGCGAATACCTCAAGAAATACGACTTGTCAGGTCTGGGCGCCATCTACCTCGCTGGCGAACGCGCCGACCCCGATACCATTGAATGGACGCATAAAATGACCGGAAAGCCGGTCTATGACCACTGGTGGCAGACCGAAACCGGCTGGACCATCGCGGGCATGCCGGCGGGGATCGAGGCGCTGCCGGTCAAGATCGGCTCGCCCACCGTGGCGATGCCCGGCTATGACATCCAGATCCTCGACGATGCGGGTCACCCCGTGGCCCCCGGCACACTGGGCGCCATCGCCATCAAGCTGCCCCTGCCCCCGGGCACCCTGCCCACGCTCTGGAACGCCGAGGACCGTTTTCGAAAAAGCTACCTCGACCATTTTCCAGGCTATTATGAGACCGGCGACGCCGGGATGGTCGACGAAGATGGCTATGTCTGGATCATGGCGCGCACCGATGACGTCATCAACGTCGCGGGTCACCGCCTCTCGACCGGCGGGATGGAGGAAGTTCTGGCCAGCCACCCCGACGTGGCCGAATGCGCGGTGATCGGTGTCAGCGACGAACTCAAGGGGCAACTTCCCGTGGGCTTCGTTTGCCTGACCAAGGGCGTCGACCGCCCGCATGAAGAGATCACTGCCGAATGCGTCAAGCTGGTGCGCGACCAGATCGGCCCCGTCGCGGCCTTCAAGCTGGCCGTGGTCGTGGACCGTCTGCCCAAGACCCGCTCGGGCAAGATCCTGCGCGCCACCATGGTCAAAATCGCCGACAATCAGGACTACAAGATGCCAGCGACGATCGACGATCCCGCCATCCTGGACGAGATCCGCGACGCGCTGCAAACCATCGGCCTGGCGAAGTAGGGCTTAGCTGAACTGCTCCCGCAGCAGCCGTTCCTCCAGCCCGTGTCCCGGATCGAACAATATCCGGTGCTGAATGGTAGGATCGGACCGCACCTCGACCGACAGGACATTTCGGATGGAACTGCTGTCCGCATCCGCCATCACCGGCCGCTTTTCGGGGTCCAACACGTCGAACCGCACATGCGCGTTCTTGGGCAAGAGCGCCCCGCGCCACCGCCTGGGCCGGAACGCCGCCACCGCGGTCAGCGCCAGAACGTCCGACCCGATCGGCAGGATCGGTCCGTGCGCGCTGTAGTTATAGGCCGTGGACCCGGCAGGCGTCGCCAACAGGCAGCCGTCGCAGCTCAGTTCTTCCAAGCGCAACCGCCCGTCCACCGTGATCCGCAGCTTGGCCGCCTGCGGTCCCGCCCGCAGCAGAGACACCTCGTTGATCGCCAACGCCTCATGCGTTTGCCCATTTTTATCCGTGGCAGACATGAACAGCGGGTTGATGACTTCTTCTTCGGCCTCTTCCAACCGCTCAAGCAGATCCGATTCGCTGTATTCGTTCATCAGGAAGCCGACAGTACCGCGATTCATACCGTAAACCGGCTTTCCCAGCTTCTGTACCGCGTGCAGCGTCTCGAGCATGAACCCGTCGCCGCCCAGCGCCACAATCAGATCCGCGTCCTCGGGCGTGGCATCGCCGAACCGCGCAGCAAGCGCCGCTCGGGCGGTCTGTGCAATGGGCACGTTGCTGGCGACAAAGGCGATTTTCTGCGGATTGCCCATTTTGGCTACCTTGATTTGTTCCGGAAGTTGATCGAAGCATAAAATGCGCCTTCGTACCAGCGATGCCGGTCCGCAGGTGACATGTGTCGCATTACCGCCTTTCAAAAAGACGGTGTATCCGATACGAAATCGCTTGGCTCGCAATGTGGAGGACATCAAAAATGGCGCACGACGGAAATCAAGAATTTGTTTCAGAAGGCTTTTTCACGGAATCGCTGACGTCTCGCGACCCCGATATCGCCGAAGCCATCCAGAAAGAGCTCGGTCGTCAACGCGACGAAATCGAGCTTATCGCATCGGAAAACATCGTCTCTGCCGCCGTGATGGAAGCGCAAGGCAGCGTGATGACCAACAAATACGCCGAAGGTTACGCCGGCCGGCGCTACTATGGCGGCTGCCAGTTCGTCGACATTGCCGAGAATCTGGCCATCGAGCGCGCATGCAAGCTTTTCGACTGCGGCTTTGCCAACGTGCAGCCCAATTCGGGCAGCCAGGCGAACCAGGGCGTGTTCACCGCCCTTCTGCAACCGGGCGACACGATCCTGGGCATGAGCCTCGACGCAGGCGGCCACCTGACCCACGGCGCGGCCCCCAACCAATCGGGTAAGTGGTTCAACGCCGTGCAATACGGCGTCCGCAAGGAAGACAACCTGATCGACTACGACCAGGTCGAGGCGCTGGCAAAGGAACACCAGCCCAAGATGCTGATCGCCGGTGGCTCCGCCGTACCGCGCCAGATCGACTTTGCCCGCATGCGCGAGATCGCCGACATGGTCGGCGCCTACCTGCACGTGGATATGGCCCACTTTGCCGGCCTGGTGGCCGCAGGCCTGCACCCCTCGCCCTTCCCGCACGCGCATGTCGCCACGACCACAACACACAAGACACTGCGCGGCCCGCGCGGCGGCATGATCCTGACCAATGACGAGGCGCTGGCGAAGAAGTTCAACTCCGCCATCTTCCCGGGCATCCAGGGCGGCCCCTTGATGCACGTGATCGCCGCCAAGGCCGTCGCCTTTGGCGAGGCCCTGCGGCCCGAGTTCAAGTCCTACATCCAGCAGGTCATCACCAACGCGCAGGCTATGAGCGACCAACTGATTAAGGGCGGGCTGGATACCGTGACCCACGGCACCGACACCCACGTCCTGCTGGTCGACCTGCGGCCCAAGGGCGTCAAAGGCAACGCGACCGAGAAGTCGCTGGGCCGTGCCCACATCACCTGCAACAAGAACGGCGTTCCCTTCGACCCCGAGAAGCCCACCGTCACCAGCGGCATCCGTCTCGGCTCGCCCGCCGGAACGACCCGTGGTTTCGGCGAGGCGGAATTCCGCCAGATCGCCGACTGGATCGTCGAGGTGGTCGACGGGCTTGCAGCCAACGGTGAGGACGGAAACGGCGATGCCGAGGCCAAAGTCAAAGCCGAGGTCGCGGACCTTTGCGCCCGCTTCCCGCTTTACCCGAACCTCTGATCTCGGTCTGACCTATCCTGGAAACCCGCGTAAGCCATTGCTTGCGCGGGTTTTTATATGACACCCTGCCAGCGCAGCGCGATAAGTACCAGCGCGCCAAGGATCAACAGGTTGAACACCAAACCGGCCAGCCAGTGGATCAGTCGACTGCGCCGCCGGTCGGCCGCGTCGATGGCTTTCAGGTGCGTCTCCAAAGCCTCGAAAGCCTTCTCGACACGCGCCTCATCGACTTGGGTGGCCAACCGCGGATGCGCCAATTTCCGCTCCGCGTCCACCAGGAACCGGCCTTCGTCCCGAAGGCGCTTGGGCAAAAGCCGCCCGGCGCGGCGCAGCCGCGTGGCAAGCGTCTTGCCCCGAAGCCCCAGCTTTTCGTGAAGCTGCTTTTCAAGCGCCTCGCGCCGTGTGCCAAATTGTTTGCGATCAATCACTTAAGCCACCTCTCGGCGGCGCACACTAGGCGCAATTGATTGCGGGGGCAATGGCGTGTATTGGCTTGTGCCATGCTGAATGTCATTCACCACGCGTCCCAAGGCACGAAGCCGCCGCTTCTCATCGCTCACGGCCTTTATGGTTCGGGCCGCAACTGGGGAGTCATCGCCAAGCGGCTGTCCGACAGGGGCCCGGTCATGGCCGTCGACATGCGCAATCACGGCACAAGCCCTTGGTTTTCCGAGCATTCCTACGAGGACATGGCCGCTGACCTCGCCGAGGTGATTGAGGCCAAAACTGACGGTCCGATTGACGTGCTCGGGCATTCCATGGGCGGCAAGGCGGCGATGGTGCTGGCATTGACCCGGCCCGACCTTGTGCACCGCCTGATCGTGGCCGACATCGCGCCGGTCAGCTATGGTCACAGCCAGGCGCAGTATATCGACGCGATGCGCAGCGTGGACCTGTCGGCGATCACCAAGCGGTCGGATGCGGAGGCGCAGTTGAAAGGCGTCGTCGATGATCCGGCGCTCATTCCCTTCTTCACGCAATCGCTTGATGTGAAAGAAAAAAAATGGCGCCTCAACCTCGATACGCTCGAGGCCGAGATGCCGAAGATCCTCAGCTTTCCCGACTTGGACGGCCGGTTCGACGGCAAGACGCTGTTTCTGTCCGGTGCGAATTCCAACTACGTCGCGCGAGAGTACCGCGCCCGTATCAAGGACCTGTTCCCCGACGCGACCTTCATCAAGATCAAGGACGCGGGCCACTGGCTGCACGCCGAGCGGCCGCGCGAATTTGAATCCGCCGTGCGCGGATGGCTGGAAAATACCGCGTCGGTATAGCGTCGGTATCCGGGTGGCATCGCGTCGGTGCGATATCCCCGGCGTCAGCGGGCCTGATAAAGCTGTTTCGCCACGATCCACGATACCGGAAATGCCACGACGAACCCCGCCGCCGCTGTGACCAGGATCGGCGTCAGCGTGTCATAGCCCATGGCCAGCGCCGCGATGACGAACGAGCCGGCAAGGGTGGATCCGATGAAAACGTGCAAGATAACCATCAACCAGATCATGATGGGTCTCCTCAGTCAGGATGTTGCGCAGCCGGACCATAGCGCGACAGCGGCGCAGCAACCTTGATCTGGGTCACGTGATCTGTGACCAAATTGCGCAGATATGGTGAATTTTGCAATCCGAGCCGCCAGATCTGGTTGACCGCCGACAAAGCGCGCTATATCGCGATGGTACAGGTGTTAGACGCGGTAGCATCAACTGACAGCGGGGTCCGGCGGCCATTTGCCACGGACCCCGTTCGCGTTCCGACCTACTGCCATTCGGCGCATCGGAAGAAATAAAGGCGCCAGGTGCTCAGACGCGGTCTTTGCATCGCGGGGGTCACCCCGCACCCTGACGCCTTTGCCGAACTGACCACCCCGAGGGGCATCCGGCCCGGCTTTGCCGCCGGCCTCTAAGAGACCCTTGGCGATCCCGCCACCCGAGGGCAACGACATCGTACCATCCCCGTCGCCGGACATGGCCGCCTTGGCACCCGAAGGCGCCTTGGCCACGAACATGGGGCAGGCCCCGGTCCGTTTGCATCGACCCGGCGCGACACGCGGCTTGTCCTTCCCTCGAAAGCGACGGACATCCCGGGCATCGGCCTGAACTGGCTTGAGCGGTCGCTAAGGCCCTGCGGCCCCCGGTTCCGCCCGCGCCGGTCCCGAGGGGCCTTTGCGGTGCTGCGTTGGGTCAGCGACCCGTTGCAGTCATTGGAATGACACACCCGAAACCGCCGTCGGGCAAGAAAAAAGCACTGCGGCATCAAAATTTCTTGGGGATAACCTTTTGATATCCCAATGGGAATTTCTGTGGATAAGTCAGAAAACGCTTGTGATCCAGCACACTTGGTCGGGGACAAACGCAATCATTCGGAGAGCGCGTGCACCGGCAAGGATTCTGCAGTTGCAAATTAACCTTTCTCGCAAAATTGACTCAGAGAAGAACGACTCACGTGATATGTTGGTGAGACACTACACCAGGGTGGGGACCCATGCTTAAAACAACATTATGCGCCGCGACAGCGGCATTTCTGGTCATGGCCGACACGGCCAAGGCGGACTCGTATATCTTGGTCAGCTGCTATCGCGGCCCGTGGAACGAAGTGATCTGGGACAAGGCGAACCCGAACTTCGTCCAGTCACTGATCGACGCGGGCTACAATACGACCGAGGCCACCAGCATCGCCGACTATATCTGTCGCGATCCAAGGCTGGTGGACAACCCGATCGCGCTGGCGAAGGAAGTGCGGGCAGCTGTGAGGGCCGCGCCGCGGGGGTGAGGGATAAGGCCGGGCGGTGACGCCCGGTTTCAATTTCCCGCATTCGTAGGGTTGGTGAAAACCCACGAAGCAAAACGCGTCATCGCGCGTGGGTTATCACCCACCCTACATGGTTTATTAACCTTGTCGCGGAATTATGGGCGTATGCCCAGATACCGACGCCTTCATGTTCCAGCTGGGACATACTTCTTCACTGTCACACTTGCAGACAGGTCCGCGACGACCCTCACCGATGAAATAGATCTTCTGCGGTCGGTCTATGCCTCGGTCACCGCGCAACACCCTGTGCACTGCGACGCGATGGTCATTCTTCCCGATCAAATCCATGCGGTCTGGACGTTGCCGCCCGACGACGCTGATTTCTCGATACGGTGGAAAAAGATCAAGTCCGTGTTTTCACGGCACTGCGTGGCCAGCGGATATGCCAACCGAAGCCGAATGCGCAAAGGTGAGAAAGGGATCTGGCAGCGGCGATTCTGGGAACACGCGATCCGCGATGACGCGGACTTTGTCGCGCATGTGAACTATTGCCATTTCAACCCGGTAAAACACGGATTGGTCGAGCACCCTGAGGATTGGCCTTATTCGACGGTACATCGAACTATCCGCGCGGCTGCCTAGGGTGGGTGATAACCCACGCGCTAAGGAACGTCGCGCCGCGTGGGTTATCACCCACCCTACGCCAATTTTTCACCGGGGTGCGCGCCCTCAGCTGTCCATTTTCAATGCGCTGATAAACGCTTCCTGCGGGATATCCACCTTCCCGAACTGGCGCATCTTCTTCTTGCCGGCTTTCTGCTTGTCCAAGAGCTTGCGCTTCCGGCTGGCGTCGCCGCCATAGCACTTGGCGGTCACGTCCTTGCGCAGGGCCGACAACGTCTCTCGCGCGATCACCTTGCCGCCGATGGCCGCCTGGATCGGGATCTTGAACATGTGGCGCGGGATCAGGTCCTTCAATTTTTCGCACATCGCTCGACCGCGCATCTCGGCCCGGTCGCGGTGCACCATCATCGACAGCGCGTCCACAGGCTCGTCATTCACCAGCACGGACATCTTCACCAGGTTGTCCTCGCGGTAGCCTTCCAACTGGTAATCGAAGGACGCATAGCCGCGCGTCACCGATTTCAGCCGGTCGTAGAAGTCGAACACCACCTCGTTGAGTGGCAGGTCATAGACCGCCATCGCGCGGCTGCCGGCATAGGTCAGGTCAAGCTGGATGCCCCGCCGGTCCTGGCACAGCTTCAGCACATCGCCCAGGAATTCGTCTGGCACCAGGATCGTCGCCTTGATGCGCGGCTCCTCCACATGGGCCACGACCGACGGGTCGGGCATGTCGGCCGGGTTGTGCAGGTCGATCTGCGTGCCGTCCTTCATGTAGACGTGGTAGATCACCGAGGGCGCGGTGGTGATCAGTTCGATATCGTATTCCCGTTCGATCCGGTCGCGGACCACCTCGAGGTGCAGAAGGCCAAGGAAACCGCAGCGGAACCCGAAGCCCAGCGCGGTGGAGCTTTCCATCTCGTAGCTGAACGACGCGTCATTGAGCGCCAGCTTCTCGATGGCGTCGCGCAGGTCCTCGAACTCTGCCGAATCCACCGGGAAAAGCCCGCAGAAGACCACGGGTTGCGACGGGTTGAAGCCCGGCAGCGGCTCGGGCGTCTGGTTCTTTTCCAGCGTGATGGTGTCGCCCACGCGGGTGTCGCGCACCTGCTTGATCGAAGCGTTGAGATAGCCGATCTCGCCCGGTCCCAGTTCTTTGACCGCCTTCATCGATGGGCGGTAGACGCCGATATCGTCCACGTCATAGATGCCGCCGGTCTTCATCATGCGGATGCGGTCGCCCTTTTTCAGCACGCCGTCGACGATGCGTATAATACAGATCACGCCCAGGTACTGGTCGTACTTGCTGTCCACCAGCATGGCCTTCAGCGGCGCGTCGCGGGTGCCCGTGGGCGGAGGCAGCAATTTGACGATGGCTTCCAGCACCTCGCGGATGCCCTCGCCCGTCTTGGCCGACACCGGGATCGCGCCCGAGGCGTCGATGCCGATGACATCCTCGACCTGCTCGGCCACGCGGCTGATATCCGAGGCGGGCAGGTCGATCTTGTTGAACACCGGAACGATCTCGTGGTCAGCGTCGATCGCCTGGTACACGTTGGCCAGGGTCTGCGCCTCGACGCCTTGGGTGGAATCCACGACCAGCAGCGAGCCCTCGACCGCCCGCATGGAGCGCGAGACCTCGTAGGCGAAATCGACATGGCCGGGCGTGTCGATCAGGTTCAGCACGTAATCCTCGCCATCGAGCGCGGTATACTCGATGCGCACCGTGTTGGCCTTGATGGTGATGCCGCGCTCGCGCTCGATATCCATCGCGTCCAGAAGCTGTTCCTTCATGTCCCGGTCCGGCACCGTGTCGGTGGCCTGGATCAGCCTGTCGGCCAGCGTCGATTTCCCGTGGTCGATATGCGCCACGATGGAGAAATTGCGGATATGCGAAAGCGGTGTCATGGGCAGGGTATGTAGCGGAAATCAAAGGTGGTCAAGGTGGCTTGAGCACGCGGGACACGAGTGCGAAACGCCCTATGTCATTCCCGAGAACAGGAGGCGACCATGCATAACGAGACGACACTGACCGGCGTTCTGGTCACCGGCAAGGTGCAGGGCGTGAATTACCGCGCCTGGACGCAGGAAGAGGCGCGGTCACGCGGTCTGCGCGGCTGGGTCAAGAACGAGGCGGACGGGTCGGTCCGGGCCGTTCTGTCAGGGCCGGAAGAGGCCGTGGCGGACATGCTGCGCGCGATGGAAAAGGGCCCACCGGCGGCAAATGTCGCGCGGGTGGAGCCGGAGCCCGCCGAGGCACCGGATCAGGACGGGTTCGAGATCCTGCGCTGACGGCGCGTCCTTGGCGCGACGTCATCCCGGACTTGATCCGGGATCTCCTGCTCGTGGGCACGACGCGACGGCCAACGCGCCACCGATATGCTTCTGAAACAGGCATTGCACCACACCGTGCAGCGTCGCCGCCCGCGTAAAGCTGACTTTCGCGCCCCATGCGCTACACTTCTCGGCAGGAGGTACTGCCGATGGTCCGACTCGCCATTTTGCTCGCCACGCTTGCAACGTCAGTCTTGGTCCAGGACGTCGTGGCGCAAGAGGCCGAGCGCAAGCCCAGCCATTGTCTGTCGATCGCCCAGTCCGCGCCGGGGCTTGAGTATATCCAACAGGCCAGTTTTCGTGATCCGGTGCCGCAGGACCGCGTGCGCCTGCATTACATCGCCCACGCCTCTTTCCTGATCCAGGCTCATACCGGCACCAGTGCCATCACCGATTTCACAGGCTTTATCGGCAACGTGGATTTCCTGCCGGATGTCGTGACGATGAACCACGCCCACGAAACCCACTGGACGCCCTTTCCCGACCCCGCCATCCCCAACGTCCTGCCCGGCTGGGGCGAAGAGCATGGCGCAGGGGTCGATCATTATGTCGATCTGGGCGACATGGTGATCCGCAATGTCTCGACCGATATCCGCTCGCGCTATGGCGCGCCGGCCGAGCCCGAGGGCAACTCGATCTTCGTGTTCGAAACGGCGGGGCTGTGCATCGGCCACCTGGGCCACCTGCACCACATGCCGACGGATGAGCAATTCGCGGCCCTGGGCCGGGTGGATGTGCTGCTGGCGCCGGTCGACGGGGGCTACACGCTGCCCCTGCCCCGGATGATCGAGACGGTCAAACGCCTGCGGTCGTCCATCGTCATCCCCATGCACTGGTTCGGCGACGGCACGCTTCAGGCGTTTCTGGCCGCGATGGAAGAGGAGTTCGCCGTGGTGCGCACCGAGGACAGCGCGCTGACCGTGTCGCTGGATACGCTTCCGGGGCAGCCCACGGTGATGGTGCTGCGGCCCCGGTGGCTGTCAGAGCCGGACTAATGCCTAGCGTTTCCGGTCGCGGCGCGAGCTCATGGGCTGGAAGGCGACGCCGACATGGGCCTCGCAATAGGGCTTGCCGGATTTCACAGGCAGACCGCAGAACCAGAAATCCGGCGTCGCCGGGTCGCCCACGGGCCATTTGCAGGTCCGCTCGGTCAGTTCCATCAGCGACAGCTTCTTCGCCTTCTTCTCGATTTCGCTGACCTTGGCCAGCGCCTCGGGGTCGATCTCGTTCGCAGACGGTTGCGGCGGCAGGGGTTGGCCCGCCGGGATGATCGCCTTGATGCGGCTTGCCGCGGCGGTCGGCGCCGGCTCTTCCTTGGGCTCGGGCGCCTTAGGTTCAGCCTTCGGAGCGGCGGCCTTGGGCTTGGGAGCGGGCTTGGCCTTGGCGGCGGGCTTGGCCTTGGCCGTGCTTTCCGAGGCCGCGGCCCCGTTGCCCGACCCGCTGCGGTTCGACAGGCCAAGGCGGTGCACCTTGCCGATCACCGCGTTGCGGGTCACGCCGCCCAGTTCCTTGGCGATCTGGCTGGCCGACTGGCCCTCGCCCCACATCTTCTTCAGCAGTTCGACGCGCTCGTCACTCCAGGACATGAGCCACCTTTCATTGGTTCGTCACGCCGCCGATGCATCGGGGGCGTGGTCTTTTTTCCAGTTGCCCTATTCTAATCACTGGGCGTTGAGTTACAAGGCGTCCGAAGGCGACAATCGAGGCAGAGATGCAGGAATTCCACGAAATGGGCAGCCGCCGCTTCGGGCGGGTCAACTGGCTTGGTCTGGCCACGCTGGCCAAGCGCGAGACGCAGCGGTTTCTCGCCGTCTGGACGCAGACGCTGATGGCGCCGCTGGCAACGGCGGGGCTTTTCATGGTGATCTTTTCCATCGCCATCGGAGAGCGCCGGGGCGACGTGATGGGCGTGGATTTCACCACCTTCATCGCGCCCGGCATCCTGATGATGACGGTGATCCAGAACAGCTTCGCCAACACGTCGTCCTCGATCGTGATTTCCAAGGTGCAGGGCAATATCGTCGACACGCTGATGCCGCCCCTGTCGCCGGCCGAGCTGGTGTTGGGCTACCTGGCCGGGGCCGTGGCGCGAGGCGTACTGGTGGCGCTGGCCATCGCGGTGGGGCTGGCGCTGTTCCTGGGGATCGTACCGGCGCATCCGCTAATCTGGCTGGGCTTCGTGACGCTGGGCGCGGCGTTTCTGGGCGCGCTTGGTATGGTCGCGGGCATCTTCGCGCAGAAGTTCGACCAGATGGCGGCGATCACCAACTTCATCGTCACGCCGCTCGCGTTCCTGTCCGGCACGTTCTACTCGGTCGAGGCGCTGCCCGGCGCGCTTTACACGATCAGCCACGTGAACCCGGTTTTCTACCTGATGGACGGGGGGCGCTACGGCATGATCGGCGTGTCGGACAGCAGCGTGTCGCTGGGCGCGGTGATCGTGCTGGGCTCGACACTGGTCGTCTCGGCCCTGGCCTGGGCGCTCTTTCGCAAAGGGTACCGCCTGAAGGCCTGAGCCTATCGCGGGCTCAGCGCGCAGACATGGCGCACCTTGCGGCCGTCGCGGAAATAGTCGTGCATGCCCCGCCGGTCCTCGCCCAGGATCAATTCGTGGTCGATCCAGGTCGTCTCGTAATCCAGCGCCTCGGCCATGAAATCGGTGGCCTTGCGCGACGGCACGCCAACCACGGTATGGCTGCGCCCCTCAACCTCGGTCACGGCGTTCAGCGGGTTCGAGACTTCTTCCTTCAGCACCTGGATCATGGCGTTGTCCAGCACGATGAACTCGCTGTCGATGACGACCAGCCCGGGCGCCAGCGCGCGAATGAGCGACAACAGGCGGAAGTGGTCCATCACGTGGTAAAAGATACCGTAAAGCGCCACCACGTCGAACCGCTCGCCCGCCGCGCCCCGCGCCTCCAAATCGGCGAAAAGATCGCCGCAGGTCAGCCGCACGCGCGGCTTGAAGTCGGTGTCCGGGAAGGCGTCGAACCGCGCCACCAGTTCGGACCGCGCCTCGACCCCCACGACCTCGGACGCGCCGGCGGCGGCCAGCGCGTAGGACCACCGCCCGTCATGGGCGGCGATGTCCAGCACGCGGGCGCCTTCGATCTGCGGCCGGAACGGCTCGATGATCAGCTTGTGACGCTGGTTCAGCCGGTAGATCGTGGTTGCGTTGTCGTCATAGGGGGGGAGCTCGGCCAGAAAGTCGAACAATCCGCTCATCGGCACAGGCGCTCGGCGCGTTCTCCATAGGCGCGGTACGCCTTCCAGAAGCTTTCATCCCGGGTCCGGCTCGACTGGCGGATTTCCTGTGCCTTGTGCGGGTCGCGATAGAACGCCGCCGCACGGCGCTGGTCGGAACCGTTCAGTGTCTGGTCCGCCGCCGCCTGGATACAGCCGCAGAGCGCGCGCGACCGGCCCTTTCGGTCCGACGCCATGCATGCATTGGCGATCGGGCCGGACGCCATCGGCGCGGCCCGGCTGACCGTGCCGCTGCGCCCGTCGAAGCGGTCTGGTTGGCCACAGCCGGCAAGACCGAGCGCCATGAGAGTCATCAATAATTTTTTCATCAGGACTGTCCTGCTCTGTCCTCGAGGTGGCGGCGGGATCGCGGGTTTGCCCCGTCTTGGCCGCACCGTTTCGTTAACCTTCAATGAGGTTGATATTGCCCCATCGCCCGGGGTTTTTCAATCGGGATGACGCGGGCCGCGACGCTCAGTCCTGCGACGGGTTCTCTTCGGGGCGCGTGGTGTCGTACTGATCGCCGGGCGAGGTAAAGCGTGTCCACCGCGCCGGCAGGATCGAGCCCGAAGTGAGCGCCAGGTTTTCGCCGTTGGCCGGCATGAACCAGATCTCGGCCCCGATGCCGTCGCTGTCGCGCTCGCGCACCACGGCGCGGCGCGGAATGCGGATTTCCACGCGGACACCATCGCGATACGGCTGGCCCGTGCCCATGCAGGTGGCCGAGGCGCCGACATAGCTTTCGGCCGGCGCAACCTCGTTGAACACCCTGAGATCGTGCAGCACCACCTGCCCGTCCACGGCCAACGATCCGGGCGCCAGAAGGTCGCGCACATGCGGGCGCACATAGGCTGTCAGCCGCTCGCTTTGCGCCCAGACACCGCAAAGCGCCAACTGCCCGTCGATGGCCCGGCGCGGCTCGACCGCCACGGTGATGCCGCCGCCGGTGCTGAAATCGCCGCCGCCCAGCGTGATATCGTCGGTCAACGGCACGGTGTCGGGCGCGGCCATGGCGCTCCCAGACACGCTGAACGCGGCCAACGCGGCAGTTAGAAAGGCGCGGAATGACATGATGCAGCTCTCCGTTGTGAGTTGCCCAACGCTACACAGCCTTTCCATGCGCTTCAACAGGACCGTCAACACCCCTGCGTGAAACCGCGAACGTGTAGTGCCGAAAAAAAATTGTGCGCACTGAAACTTCTCTCGATCACGGTCCGTGTTTCTGATCAAGCGCCGGCCAGGAAGGCTGGTTGCGCAAGCTAAGAAAGAGAGAGGATTACAATGTATACTCGTACCATTACCGCTGTTTCCGCCCTGTCGATGCTGGGGGGTGCCGCTCTTGCAGACGATCATGCCGCAGATATGGGCTTTGCCCTTGCCAATGACGGCATGACCCTTGTCTCCATGGCCGACATCACGTCGCCCACCGACGTGCAGACCATGGACCTGAGCGAGGCGCTGGATGCCATCGCATGGCGCCCCGTCACCGGCGAACTTCTGGGCTTCAAGAACGGCATGGTCGTCACCATCGACCCCGCGAGCGGTGAAATGACCGATCTCGAAGCGTCGTTCAACGAAGACGCCATGGTGGCCGACGGCTCCAAGGTCGCGTTCGACTTCAACAACAAGATCGACGCCGTCCGCGCCGTGTCTTCGGAAGAAGACAACCTGGTCTATTTTCCCAAGGATTTCAGCGCCGAGGACAAGGCCGGCAAGGTCGTTCGCGTGAATGATCTGGCCTATGCCGAAGGCGACGCAAATGCCGGCGCCGACCCGGTGATCTATGCCAACGCCTATACCAACGCGATCAACGGCGAGACCGCCGGCAGCACGTTCCAGTACGCGCTGGATGCCGAGACGGATTCGCTGGTCAGCCTCGCCAACAACGAAGGCACGCTGGAAACCATCGCGGAAGTCACCGTCGACGGCGAAGCCGTGGACCTGAGCGACTGGGGCGGCTTCGACATCATGTCGCCGTCCGAGGGCGAGGACATGGCCTATGCCATCCTGCAGATGGAAGGCGCAGACAGCGCCGGCTTCTACACCATCAACCTGGAAACGGGTGAAGCCATGATGCAGGCCGATCTGGGCATGGGCGGCTTCACCGCGCTGGCCATCGCACAGGCGCGCTAAGCCAAGACTTGCGTAACGAGTTCTCTGTTGGGTTCGTAACGAGTGATGAGGGGGGTCTTCGGGCTCCCCTCTTTTTATGCTTACGTCTTAAGTGTAGCCGCGGGATTGCCAGACCGCGGGGTGGCGAACCAACTGGTATTCAGAGCACTTTATCGCAGCCAAATCCGCAAAAACTCAATCGGAGCACCAACGTTAAACAATCGCCAGCCCGGGGGGCGGTCTGGCGATCGCGCGGCTGCGCGTCTACGCCGCGCCTTTATTCCGCGCGAAGGATCAGTTAGTCGTCGCGGCGGGGTGAAACCCCGCCCTACCCCACATCCGTCCGCCCGCGCCGGTCGCCGCGCAGCGCGGCATACAGAACATGCGTCCGCCAGCGCCCTGCGATCTGCAAGTAACTCTGCGCCACGCCCTCGTACTTGAACCCGCAGCTTTCCAAAAGCCTCCGAGACGGCGCGTTTTCCGGCAGGCAGGCCGCCTCCAGCCGTGACAGGTCCAACCGCTCGAACGCATAATGCGACATCGCCTGCAATGCCTCGCGCATGTAACCCATCCGCGCATAGGGCTGGCCTGTCCAGTAACCCAGCGTCCCCGATTGAGCCGGGCCACGGCGGATATTGTCCAGCGTGATCGCGCCCACCAGCGCATCATCTTCGCGCCGGAACAGGAACAGCGGCACCGCCGACCCCGAGGAGATTGACCGCTGCGACCAGTAGACCCGGCTCGCAAATCCCTTGCGCGACAGGTGGTCGGCGGCCCATTGCGGCTCCCACGGGGTCAGGAAATCGGCGCTGCCTTCGCGCAAGGAAGACCACTCGCGGAAGTCGGTCAGGACGGGCTCGCGCAAGGTCAGGCGTTCCGTCTCGATCCGGATCTTCCGGCGCGGCAGGAACATCAGGCCGCGCGCCTTTCCTGCAAGGTCTGCAGTGACGGTGCATGGCTCACGGGCCCGTAAAGCGCCAGCGCGGCAGGCGCTTGCGTCGCGATCACCTCGGCATGGGATTTGAGATCTGCAAGCGTGACCGCGTCGATCCGCTCGACCACTTCGTCGAGGTCGGGCACCCGGCCCCAGATCTGCATCATGCGCGCCGACCGCTCGGCCCGGTTCGACGGGCTTTCCAGCCCCATCAGCAACCCGGCCTTCATCTGCGCGCGCGCCCGGTCCAGCTCGGCCTGGCTGAAATCCTCGGCTGCGCGCTTCATCTCGTCCACCGTCAGCCGGCCAAGGCTTGCCATCTCGTCCGCCGAGGTCCCGGCATAGATCGTCAGCATCCCGGTATCCGAATAGGCCCCGGCCTGCGCGAAGATCGTATAGCACAGCCCCCGCCGCTCGCGGATCTCCTGGAACAGGCGCGAGGACATCGAGCCGCCCAGCGCCGAGGCATAGATCTGCGCGGTGTGAATGTCCGGGCTGGAATAGTTCGAGCTTTCGAACGCCATGGCGAAATGCGCCTGTTCCAGCGTCCGCACGGTGCGCGTCTCGCCACCGGCGAACTTGGCAGTCGGCGGCGCGATGGTTTTGGAGGGCTGCATGTCGCCGAACGCCTCTTCGGCCAGTTTGACCAGCGCATCGTGATCCACGGCACCGGCAGCGGACAGGATCATCTGCCCCGGACGATAGCGCTGATCGACGAACCGCGTCAGGTCATCCCGCGAAAAGCTGCGCACCCGTTCCTCGGGGCCAAGGATGGTGCGGCCCAGCGGATGGTTGGGATAGGCCTGCTCCTGCAACCAGTCGAAAATGATGTCGTCAGGCGTGTCCAGCGCCTGCCCGATCTCCTGCAGGATCACGCCCCGCTCCACCTCGATCTCGCGCGCGTCAAACACCGGGTTACGCAGAATGTCAGACACCACGTCCAGCGCCAGCGGCACGTCATCGGCCAGAACGCGGGCATAATAGGCCGTCACCTCGCGGCTGGTATAGGCATTGATATAGCCGCCCACATCCTCGATCGCCTCTGCGATTTCCAGCGCGTTGCGCCGCTTGGTGCCCTTGAAGGCCATGTGTTCGAGGAAATGCGCGATACCGTTCTGCGCGGCGTCCTCGTGCCGGGCGCCAGCCAGAACCCACACGCCGATGGCCGCCGATTGCAGGCCGGGCATATGTTCGGTGACGATGCGAAATCCGTTGTCGAGAGTGGTCAGGTTGACGGTCAATTCGGGATGCGGTCCTTGATGAGGGTTTCGATGGCGGCAAGGTCGTTCTCGACCCGCGTCACGCGTTCCGACCGCTCATACAGGTCGGCCATACGTTCCGGCAAGGGGGGATGTTGGCCGCTGGCCTCTTCCACCGCCGCCGGGAATTTCGCCGGGTGCGCCGTCGCCAGCGTGATCATCGGGGTGGCCGCGTCGCGCATTTCCTCGGCCACCTTCACGCCCACGGCGGAATGCGGGCACAGCAGTTCCCCGGCGGCGTTCCACGTCTCCAAGATCGTCGCGCGGGTCTCGTCCTCAGCGCAGCGGCCCGAGGCGAAGCTCTCCTGCAAGGCCTCCAGCGCGCCCTGGCTGACCGAGAAGCCCCCGGCCTTCAGCTCGTCCATCAGCTGCGCCACGGCCGCGCCGTCCTGATCGTAGGCATAGTAAAGCGCCCGCTCGAAATTGGAGCTGACCTGGATATCCATCGACGGGCTGATCGACGGGATCACGCCGTCGGGCCGGTATTCCGACGTGGTCAGGCAGCGATGCAGGATGTCGTTCTGGTTGGTGGCGACGATCAGCTGATCGATCGGCAGGCCCATGCGCTTGGCGATGTAGCCTGCGAAGATGTCGCCGAAATTGCCCGTGGGCACGGTGAAACTGACCGTGCGCTCCGGCGCGCCCAGCGACACGGCGGAGGTGAAATAGTACACCACCTGCGCCAGAACCCGCGCCCAGTTGATCGAGTTCACCCCGGCCAGGCCGACCGCATCGCGGAACTGAAAATCGTTGAACATGTCCTTCACCCGCGCCTGGCAGGCGTCGAAATCGCCGTCCACGGCGATGGCGTGCACGTTGTCCTCGGTGGGCGTGGTCATCTGCCGCCGCTGCACCTCGCTGACCCGACCATGGGGGTAGAGGATGAAGACATCCACCTTGTCCAGCCCCCGGAACGCCTCGATCGCGGCCGAGCCGGTATCGCCCGAGGTCGCGCCCACGATGCACACCCGGTCGCCCGAGCGTTTGAGCGACGCCTCGAAAAGCTGGCCGATCAGCTGCATCGCGAAGTCCTTGAACGCGAGCGTGGGGCCGTGAAACAGCTCCAGCAGGAAATGTCCGGCGTCCAGTTGCTTCAACGGCGCGCGTGCGGCGTGGCCGAACCCGGCATAGGTCTTGGCGATGATGGTGCGGAACTCGTCATCGGTGAAGGCGTCGCCAATGAAGGGCCGCATGATGCTAAACGCCGCCTCTTCATAGCTGACGCCGTGCAGCGCCTTGATGTCGTCCGCCGAAAGCGCCGGGATGCTCTCGGGCAGGTAGAGCCCCCCGTCCCGCGCCAGCCCGGTCAGCATGGCTTCCTCGAAACTCAAGACGGGCGCGTTGCCCCGGGTCGAGATGTATTTCATCGGTCCAGTCCTTTTGCGGCGCCACGGCCGCGGAAGATATAGAATGCGGTCATCCCCAGCCAGATGACGGCCAGCGAGAACCAGGTGATCGCATATTGCAAGTGATCGTTCGGAATGTGCGCGGTGTCCACCGGCAAGGGCGTCACGGCGTCCTCAGGTTGCGACAATTCACGTGCCACCAGCAACACCGGCTCGGTGTCCAGCACGTCGGCCATCTGGCCCAGGTCCCTTGCGAACCACGTGTTGCCCGCGACATCGTTCTCGGGCGTCGAGCTGTTGCGGTCTTCGGGCCAGTGCAGGTTGCCGGCGACGGTCAGTTCGCTGTCGGGCGCAGGCTCCAGCGTGTCACTTTGCCGGATAAAGCCGCGATCCACCAGGATGCGCCGCCCCGTTGCGGTCTCGAACGGCGAGATCACTAGGTATCCCGCCCCCACCTGCTTGCGGCTGACCAGAACCCGCAGCGCGCCCTCGCCGAATTGCCCGGTCACGATAACCGGCAGGTACCTGTCGGCCTCGGGATCGAAACTCTCGGGCAGGGCCACAGGCTCAGCGGCGATCCGCGTCTCGATCTGCGACAGGATGCCTTCCTTCCAGTCCAGCCGCTGCATTTGCCACACGCCCAGCCAGATCAGCACGGCCGCACCGGCCAGGCCGAAGATCAGCGGAAGTAACAGGTTTCTCTGCATGACGCCCCATCTGACGCGAAAATGCGGAAGGCACCCCCTCCGCATCTTCCTCTGGCTTCAAGTATCCCCGCCGGAGGCAGAGAATTTTCGTACGAAAATTCTTCAGCCGCCCCAGATGTAGACCGCGGCGAACAGGAACAGCCACACCACGTCGACGAAGTGCCAGTACCAGGCGGCGGCCTCGAAGCCGATGTGGTTTTCCGGGGTGAAATGGCCCTTCAGCACCCGCATCAGGCAGACGAACAGGAAGATCGTGCCGATCACCACGTGCGCCCCGTGAAAGCCCGTCGCCATGAAGAAGTTGGCGCCGTAGATGTTGCCGGAGAAGCCGAAGGCCGCGTGGCTGTATTCATAGGCTTGCAACACGGTAAAGATCGCGCCCAGCGCAATGGCGATGGTCAGGCCCCACTTGATGTCGTCGCGGTTGTCCTCGTGCACCAGCGCGTGGTGCGCCCAGGTCGCCGCCATCCCAGAGCACAGCAGGATCAGCGTGTTGATCAGCGGCAGGTGCCAGGGGTCGAACGTCTCGATCCCCGCCGGAGGCCAGACGCCGTCCTGGATCGGGGACATCTCGCCCATCGGGTAGATCGCGTGCTTGAAGAAGCTCCAGAACCAGGCCGCGAAGAACATGACCTCGGACATGATGAACATGATGAAGCCGTAGCGCAGGCCGATCCGCACCACCGGCGTGTGATCGCCTGCGTGGTTCTCCTTGATCGTGTCGGCCCACCAGCCGAACATCACGTAGGCGACGCCCACGAAGCCGGCCAGCAGCATCCACGGCCCGCTGCCGTGGAAGAACAGCACCGCGCCGAACAGCATGACAAACCCGGCAAGTGCGCCCAGCAAGGGCCAGATTGAGGGGTTCAGAATGTGGTAGTCGTGATTTTTTTCATGTGCCATCTGGCTTGGTCCCTCGTCGGTGGCTCTCAGTTCACGTTATTATCAGGTGTCTCGCCCTTGTCGAGCGCGGCCTGCGTTTCGTCTTCGGGCATCTCCGTCTCGTAGAACGTGTAGCCCAAAGTAATTGTCTTGGTGTACTTGGCGTCGCGGTCGTCGACAATCTCGGGGTCGACGAAAAACGTCACCGGCATCTGCACGCGCTCGCCCGGTTGCAGAACCTGCTGCGTAAAGCAGAAGCAATCGATCTTGGTAAAGAAGCCGCCGGCCTCGAACGGGGTGACATTATAGGTGGCCGATCCCGCAATCGGACGATCGGTCGGGTTATACGCCTCGTAGAAGGCAAGGCCCGTCTCGCCGATGCGGATCTCCATCTCGCGCTGCACCGGCTTGAACTCCCACGGGAAGCCGCGCTCGTTGCTGGCGTCGAACCGCACCTTGATCGTCCGGTCCAGGATCTCGTCCGAGCCGAGATCCGCCACGTTGGTCTCGCCGCCATAGCCGGTGACCCGGCAGAACCAGTCGTACAGCGGCACCGACGCCCAGGCCAGCGCCCCCATTGTAACGCCCACCGCCACCAGCCGCATCACCGTCTTGGTATTCCGGTCCATCGCCATCAGCTTGCCTCCTCCGTCGTCACCGCGAAATCGTCGTCAGAAACCTTGGCAATGGTCAGCCCGAACACAAGTGCGACAAAAGCGGCCAGCACGAGGCCAAGACCAAGGTTCCGCGAAAAGCGGCGCTTGTGCATTTCGTGTTGGCGCGACAGGGACATGGCTTACCAGCCTCCCAATCCGTAGGGCGCCAGCAGCGCCTCGGCGGCAATTGCGCCGAAATGGGCGAAAAGATACAGCAGCGACGCCTTGAAGAACTTGCGCTCGGCCAGATATTTGTCGGCCTCCGAGGCGGCCTCGTCCCGGCGCCAGATGTCCACGGCCCCTTTCAGGAAGTTGAGGTTCAGCACCACGGCAACGGCCAGGTAAAGCGGCCCGCCCACGCTGGTAAAGCCCAGCCCGATGGCCAGCGCGGCCAGCAGGATGGTATAGACCAGGATGTGCACGCGGGTCGACCGGCGGCCGTGGGTCACGGTCAGCATCGGCACCTGCGCGTTGTCGTAATCCATCTTGGTGAAAAGCGCCAAGGCCCAGAAATGCGGCGGCGTCCACATGAAGGTCAGGCAGAACATCAGCACCGCCTCGACCGAGACCGAGCCGGTGGCCGCGGCCCAGCCGATCATCGGGGGAAAGGCGCCCGCCGCGCCGCCGATCACGATGTTCTGCGGCGTCCAGCGTTTCAGCCACATGGTGTAGATCACGATGTAGAAAAAGATGGTAAAGGCCAGCAGACCGGCCGCCAGCAGGTTGGTCGCCAGCCCCAGCATGACCACCGAGAAGCCCGACAGCGCCACGCCGAAGGCGAACGCCTCGTCCCGCGTGACCTTGCCCGCCGGGATGGGGCGCTTGGCGGTGCGTTTCATCACCGCGTCGATATCGGCATCCCACCACATGTTGAGCGCGCCCGACGCACCGCCGCCCACGGCGATGAACAGGATCGCGGCAAAGCCCACCACCGGGTGCACCGACACGGGCGCGGCGATCAGTCCGACAAAGGCGGTGAATACCACCAGCGTCATCACGCGCGGCTTCAGCAACGCGAAGAAATCGCCGAAGGTGGCCTCGTCCTCGAGGCTCTTCACACTGGTGGTGTTCAGACTTGCGTCGCTCATGTCGTCTCCGAAACACGGGATGCGCCCGGGGGCGCATCCTGCGGGGGATGGCATGGGGCGCGCGTGCTGCGCGCCCCGGCTGTCTTTTACTCGGCGGAGGCCAGTTTCACGCGGTCGGGCAGCGTCGAGGGGTCGCCGGCGTATTCGTCGATCGCGCCTTCCAGCCACGCGTCATACTCTTCCTGGCTGACGACCTTGACCGTGATCGGCATGTAGGCATGCGCCTGGCCGCACAGTTCCGAGCACTGGCCGAAATAGATGCCTTCCTTCTCGGCCGTGAACCAAAGCTGCGCGATCCGGCCCGGAACGGCATCCTGCTTCACGCCGAAGGCGGGGATGGTCCAGCTGTGGATCACGTCCGCGCCGGTGACCTGCATCACGACCGTCTGGCCCACGGGCACGACGACGGCGGTGTCGGTGGCCAGCAGGAACTCGTCCTCGGAGTAACCTGCCTCTTCCAGCTGCGCACGCACGTCGTCGGTCAGGCGGTTGTCGCCGCCCGTGGCCGGTGCACCGATCATGTAGCTGTCGAAGGCAAAGTCGTGGTCCATGTATTCATAGCCCCAGTACCACTGGTAGCCGGTGACCTTGATGTTGACGTCGCCCTCGGGGATTTCCTGCTGCTTGAACAGCACCGGCAGTGAGAACGCCGCGATGAAGACCAGGATCACGATCGGCACGACGGTCCACGCCACCTCGATCGGCGAGTTGTGGGTAAAGCTGGCCGGTTTCGGGTTGGCTTTCGCGTTGTAGCGCACGATGCAATAGCCCAGCAGGCCGCAGACGAAGATGGTGATCGCGGTGATGATCACCAGCACCATGCCGTCCAGCCATTGCAGGTCCCGCGCAAGCTCGGTTGCCGCCGGTTGAAAACCAATCCCGCCCGTTTCGGGCTTGCCGATGATTTCAAGATTTTCCTGAGCCATCGCCGGAAGCGCCGTTGCGGCGGCCATCATGGTCGCCAGAAAGCTGGTGAATTTGCGCATGTTGCACCCTGATCCCGTTAGTTCGGTTTTGTCTTTGCAGAACGTTCCAAGGCGCAGGCCATGGAATCCCGTTGTTCGCGGTGTAAATAACAATATTCTTACGGGGCGTACAAGGAAATGCGTTGCGGCAAACGGACGCTTTTGAAACCGTTAAAATATTGGCGTTTCAGCCGCCAGGAGCAGGAGCAAGCAGATGACAGCAGACGTTTTTCGCCCCTTCGAGACCCAGATCGAGCGCGAGGCGGCCCTGACCAAGCTGCGCGAGGCGGTGGCCGGCGCGGACGATGGCGAGCTTTTCCTGGAACGCCGCCGGGCGGAATCGCTGGTCTTCGACGATGGCCGGGTCAAGACCGCCTCCTACGACGCCGCGCAAGGTTTCGGCCTGCGCGCCGTGCGGGGCGAGGTGGCGGGCTATGCCCATTCGTCCGAGATTTCCGAGGCCGCGATGGGCCGCGCGGTGGAAACCGCACGCCTTGCCGTGGGTGATGGCGGTGGCACGATGGCCGACGCCCCTTCGCCCACCAACAAGCGGCTTTATTCCGACGCCGACCCCATTGCCGGGCATGAATTCCCGGTAAAGCTCGACACCCTGCGCGAGATCGATGCCTACCTGCGCGACATGGACCCGCGCGTGGTGCAGGTCACCGCCACCATCGCCGCCTCTCTGCAGGAGGTCGTGATCCTGCGGGCCGACGGGCACGAGGTCTCCGACACCCGGCCCATGACGCGCCTCAATATAAGTGTCATCGTCGAAAAGGACGGCCGCCGGGAAACCGGCAGCGTCGGCGGCGGCGGGCGCGTCATGCTCGACGGGCTCATCGCCCCCGAAGACTGGCAGGCCAAGGCCCGCGAGGCGCTGCGCGTGGCGCTGGTGAACCTCGAGGCCGAGGCGGCGCCGGCGGGCGTGATGGACGTGGTCCTCGGCCCCGGCTGGCCCGGGATCCTGCTGCACGAGGCCATCGGCCACGGGCTGGAAGGCGATTTCAACCGCAAGGGCAGTTCCGCCTTTGCCGGTCTGATGGGCCAGCGCATCGCCGCGCCGGGCGTCACGGTATTGGACGACGGCACCATTCCCGACCGGCGCGGCAGCATCACCGTGGATGACGAGGGCACGCCCTCGGGCAAGAACGTCCTGATCGAGGATGGCATATTGGTGGGCTACATGCAGGACCGCCAGAACGCCCGCCTGATGGGGGTCGAGGCCACCGGCAACGGCCGCCGCCAAAGCTATGCCCACGCACCGATGCCGCGCATGACCAACACCTACATGCTGGGCGGCGAGGCGACGCGGGACGAGATCGTGTCGGACCTCAAGGACGGCATCTATGCCGTGGGCTTCGGCGGCGGGCAGGTCGACATCACCAACGGCAAGTTCGTCTTTTCCTGCACCGAGGCCTACCGCGTGAAGAACGGCAAGATCGGCGCGCCGGTCAAGGGCGCCACGCTGATCGGCGACGGCGCCACGGCGCTGCAACAGATCAGGGCGCTTGGCAACGACATGACGCTCGACCCCGGCATGGGCAATTGCGGCAAGCAGGGGCAATGGGTTCCGGTGGGCGTGGGCCAGCCCACGGTGATGATCGGCGGGCTGACCGTGGGCGGCTCGCAGGCGGGGAGTTGAGCCAAGGACTGCAAGGAGCCGCGCGATTGCCAGACCGCGGGCTGGCGACCCAATAGTGGTTTAGCGCGCTTTATGGCAGCCACATCCGCAAGACTTCAAATCGAAGCGCCGACATTCCCAAATCGCCAGCCCGGGGGGCGGTCTGGCGATCGCGCGGCGGCCTCCGGCCTTTATTCCGCGCGAACCAAGCTCCGAAAGCACGTACTAAAATGACAGACCCGACCCAAAACCTCGACACCGGTGCCCTCCGCGCCTTCGGCAGGGACGTCGATTTCGGCCGCACCGCGACAGACTATGCCACCCATCGCGCCGGCTTCCCGCTTGCCTTCTTCGACCTTCTCGCAGAGCGCGGCTGGGCCAGCCCCGGCCAGACCGCCATCGACTTGGGCTGCGGCACCGGCACCGTCGCGCGCGGATTGGCGGCGCGCGGGCTTCAGGTCACCGGCATAGACCCGGCGCAGCCGCTTCTCGACGAAGCGGCGAGGCTGGACACGGCTGCGGATGTCGAAATCACCTACAAGATGGGTAGGGCCGAGGCGACGGGCCTTGCCGCCACCTCGGCAGACCTCGTCACTGCGGGCCAGTGCTGGCACTGGTTCGACCGCGCCGCCGCCGCGGCAGAGGTCGTGCGCCTGCTGCGCCCCGGCGGGCGGGTCGTGATTGCCCATTTCGACTGGCTTCCTCTGCCCGGCAACGTGGTGGCGGCGACCGAGGCGCTGATCCTGCACTACACTCCCGGCTGGGCCGGGGCGGGCGGCACAGGTCTTTATCCCGCTTGGCTGACGGATCTTTCCAGCGCAGGCTTCACCGCGTTGGAAACCGCCTCCTTCGATGTGTTGCAGCCTTACACGCATACCGCCTGGCGCGGGCGCATCCGGGCAAGCGCCGGCGTCGCCGCTTCGCTTGACGCCGAGGCGACGGCGCGATTCGACGCCGACCTCGCGGCCCTGCTGGCGCGCGACTTCCCCGACGGCACCTTGCAGGTGCCGCACCGGGTCTGGCTAGTGACCGGTACTCTTGGCGGTGTATGAACCGATCATTCGGCGCGAATGAACCTTGATGCGTATGCAATCAAAATTTCTTCAACCAGAATGGTTTTGGTTTACTCCCTATTAACCAACCGCGCGTATCACTGACCCTGCAGCTAGGCGAAGTCACGATGTCCGAGGAAACACATCCTTCCACTCACCCCCCACTCCCACCCACCACGGAAGATGATCGGGTAGCGTGGCTTCGTCTGTTGCGCTCTCGCCGGGTCGGCCCGGCGACGTTCCTCAGGCTGATGAACGAACACGGCAGCGCCCAAGCGGCGCTGGAGGCCTTGCCCGAGGTCGCCCGTGCCGCGGGCGTCGAGAAATATACCCCCTGCCCCATCGGCGTGGCCGAGGCTGAACTGAAGGCCGGCGCCGCCATTGGCGCCCGGCTGATCTTCATGGGCAGCCCCGATTACCCCGACTTTCTGGCAGGCATCCCCGATGCGCCGCCCTTCCTGTGGGCCGCCGGACAGGGCATGCAACTGCTGCACCGCCCCATGGTGGCGCTTGTCGGCGCACGCAACGCGTCTTCGCTGGGCTTGCGCATGGCCAAGGCACTGGCGGGCGCGCTGTCCGAGCAGGGTCATGTCGTTGTCTCCGGCCTCGCCCGGGGAATCGACGCGGCATCGCATCTGGCCGCGCTGGATCACGGAACGCTGTCAGTCGTCGCGGGCGGCGTCGACGTCATGTACCCAGCCGAGAACACCAAGCTGGCAGAGGATATCGCCCGGACCGGCCTGCGCCTGTCGGAACAACCCATCGCCATGACCCCGCAGGCGCGGCACTTCCCGGCCCGCAACCGCATCATCAGCGGCCTCGTGCAGGCCGTCGTGGTGGTCGAGGCCGCGGCCAAGTCCGGATCGCTCATCACCGCCCGCAACGCGCTGGATCAGGGGCGCGACGTGCTGGCGGTGCCGGGACATCCTTTCGACGCCCGCGCCGCGGGCTGCAACATGCTGATCCGCGACGGGGCCACACTGGTACGCAACGCAGATGACGTGCTCGCCGTCCTGCCCGCCCTTTCGGACACGGCGCCACCGCCGCAGCCCGAACTTCGGCTGGCCCCGCCGCCGGAAAAGCGCAGCCTGACCGAAACCGCCCGGCTTCATACCGACATCCTGAACCGCCTCGGCCCCGCCCCGCTGGCCGAGGATCAGCTGATCCGCGACCTCTCGGCCCCCGCCGCGCAAGTGTCGCCGGTGCTCACCGATCTCGAGGTCGACGGCAAGATCCGGCGCCATCCCGGCGGGCTCGTCTCGCTGAACTGAGACGAAGCGCCCCGACAACCACGCGTTCCGCGCCGCATTGACAATCCCCGCACAGACACCACATGTTTCGCCGCCATGGGGCCGGGCCGAGTCGCCCGCCCCGTTTTTCAGACCATAGGAGTGTTCATGCCAGTCGTTGTTGTCGAATCCCCGGCCAAGGCCAAGACGATCAACAAGTACCTGGGCAAGGACTACACCGTGTTGGCCTCCTACGGGCATGTGCGCGACCTTCCGGCCAAGAACGGCTCGGTCGATCCCGACCAGGATTTCGAGATGACCTGGGAGGTCGGCAACGACAGCAAGAAACATATCAAGGCCATCGCCGACGCGCTGAAAGACGACAATTCCCTGATCCTCGCCACCGACCCCGACCGCGAGGGCGAGGCGATCAGCTGGCACCTGGAAGAGGCCCTGCGCAAGCGCCGCGCCATCAAGAAGGACACCGACGTCAAGCGCGTGGTGTTCAACGCCATCACCAAGACCGCCGTCACCGAGGCGATGCAGAACCCGCGCGACGTGGACGGCCCGCTGGTCGAGGCGTATCTGGCCCGCCGCGCGCTGGACTATCTGGTGGGCTTCAACCTGTCTCCCGTGCTCTGGCGCAAACTGCCCGGCGCACGCAGCGCAGGCCGGGTGCAATCGGTCTGCCTGCGCCTGATCGTAGAACGCGAGATGGAGATCGAGGCGTTCAATCCCCGCGAATACTGGAGCGTGAAGGCCCTGCTCACCACGCCCCGCGGGCAAGAGTTCGAGGCGCGGCTGGTCAGCCTGGCCGGTGACAAGCTCGACAAATACGATCTGGAAAACGCCACGCAGGCGGAGATGGCGCAACAGGCAATCGAGAGCCGCGACCTCACCGTCACGAGCGTCGAGGCCAAGCCGGGCAGCCGCAACCCCAGCCCGCCTTTCATGACCTCGACCCTGCAACAAGAGGCCAGCCGCAAGTTCGGCATGGGCGCGCGGCAATGCATGAGCGCGGCCCAGCGTCTGTATGAGGCGGGACACATTACATATATGCGGACAGATGGCATCGACATGGCGCCCGAGGCCGTCGAGGCCGCCCGCGACGCCATCGGCGAGCGCTTCGGCAAGGATTACGTTCCGTCCAGCCCCCGCATCTACAAGAACAAGGCCAAGAACGCGCAGGAAGCGCACGAGTGCATCCGTCCCACCGAGATGACGCGCGACGTGGACAGCCTGAAACTCAGCGAGCCGGATCAGCGCAAGCTCTATGACCTGATCTGGAAGCGCACGCTGGCCTGCCAGATGGAAGGCGCGCGGCTGGAACGCACCACGGTCGAGATCGGCTCGAAGGACGGCCAGGTCGGCCTGCGCGCAACGGGGCAGGTCGTGCTGTTCGACGGCTTCCTGCGGGTCTACGAGGAAGGCCGTGACGACGCCGTCGTCGATGACGACGACAAGCGCCTGCCGCAACTGGCCGAGGGTGACAAGACCGACAAGCGCTCGGTCACCCCCGAACAGCATTTCACCCAGCCCCCGCCCCGCTATACCGAGGCGACGCTGGTGAAACAGATGGAAGAACTGGGCATCGGCCGCCCCTCGACCTATGCCAGTATCGTCACCACGATCCAGGAGCGTGAATATGTCCGCAAGGACAAGAACCGCCTGATCCCCGAGGACAAGGGCCGGATCGTCACGATCTTCCTGCTCAACTTCTTCCGAAAATACGTGGGCTACGAGTTCACCGCCAACCTCGAGGAAGAGCTGGATGTCATCTCGGCCGGCGACGCGGACTATAAAAAGGTGCTGGCCGAGTTCTGGCGCGATTTCCACGCCGCGGTCGAGGAAGCGTCGGAATTGCGCATCGCCGAGGTGCTCGACAAGCTGGACGAGGTGCTGGCGCCGCAGCTTTATCCCCCGCGCGAGGATGGGTCCGATCCGCGCATCTGCCCCAAATGCGGCGAAGGACGCCTGCATCTGAAGACCTCTCGCACCGGCGGCTTCGTGGGCTGCGGCAACTATCCTGAATGCACCTATACCCGCCCCATCGCCGGTGAAGGCGCCGAGGGTGACGAGCGTCTGCTGGGCGAGGATCAGGGCGACGAGATCTGGCTGAAGTCCGGGCGCTTCGGGCCTTACGTGCAGCGCGGCGAGCCGACGCCAGAGAACAAGAAACCGCCACGCGCGTCGCTGCCCAAGGGCTGGGACAAGGACGAGATGACGCTGGAAAAGGCGCTGACCCTGCTCAGCCTGCCGCGCATCGTGGGCGAACATCCCGACGGCGGCGAGGTGAAATCCAATTTCGGGCGGTTCGGACCTTATGTCATGCACCAGGCCGAGGACGAGGCGAAGCCGGTCTACGTGAACCTCAAGGATCCTGCGGACGTCTTCGAGATCGGCATGAACCGCGCGGTCGAACTTCTGGCCGAAAAGCGCGCCAACCCGGGGCGCGGACGCGGGCGCACCGCCGCCAAGCCGCTCAAGGAACTGGGCGAGCACCCCGAAAGCGGCGGGCCGGTCAATGTCATGGAAGGCCGCTATGGCCCCTACGTGAAATGGGACAAGGTCAATGCCACCCTGCCCAAGGATGTGGAGCCAGCCAACGTGACCATGGATATGGCCGTGGAACTGATCGCCGAGAAGGCCGCGAAAAAAGGCACGAAGAAGGGAACAAGCCGCGCCAAGAAGAAAGCGTGACGCCGGTTCTCAGTAAGACGCCAGCGTCAGCGCGCAGGCATCGGTGATCAGTTCGGGCTGCGTCTTGCACAACCCGCTGGCCACCTTGAAGGCCGCCAGAACCTTGGGCACGTAATCGCGGGTCTCGGCATAGGGCGGCACGCCTTCGTGCTTCTTCACCGCGTTCTCGCCCGCGTTGTAGCCAGCCAGCGCCAGCACGGCGTCGCCGCGGAATTCCTTCATCAGCCAGTCGAGGTAGGCCACCCCGCCCTTGATGTTCTGCCCCGCCTGCAGCGAGTCCGCCACGCCGAAACGCTCCGCCGTGGCCGGGATCAGCTGCATAAGTCCCTGGGCACCGGCGCCGCTGACAGCATCCGTGCGGCCGCCCGATTCCACCGAGATCACCGCCAGCACCAGCGCCGGCGACACCTCGGTCCCGATCGTGGCGCGCAGGATGTCGGCGCCGTGGACACGGGCGATCTCCTGCATGTGCTGCAACCGTGGCCCCTTGACCGACGCACCGCCGGGCCCGTCCCGCAGGTTCTCGAACGCGAGGCGCAGCCGGTCCGGCCCGCTGGTCTTGTCATCGGTGGGCACTTTCGTCCAGAACCAGCCATAGGCGGCGGTTACGCTCGGCACGACGGGAATGTCCGCGGCCCCGTCGTCGCCGCTCTTGCTTTTGCCGGTGGGTTTCAGGTGGGCCTGGTCTTCGGGATCGATCTGCACCGTGATCAGCTTGCCACCGCCTTTCTTGGGCGGCTTGCCTTTCTTGAACGTGAACTCCGGAAACGGCGGCGGATCGCCTGCATGAACGGGGAATGCACACGCCAGACACACGCCGAGGGCGAGAAGTCGTTTGAATCGCATGGTCGGGCCTGCTCTGCCTCGGTTGATTTTTTGCCAGTATGACACCAATCGCGCCATTTGCCTATAATTGTCGTTCTATAACGAACGCCAAACCCGGCCTTTCGGCAGGAAAAGCCCCGATCAAACGAATGATTCAAAAAATTTAACCTTTTTTAAACATTGCAAATCAATGCCTTAGGCAAGCTCTTCGCGGAAAAGTTAACGCGGTCCAAAAACGCTCAAATGCCGCCCAAATCTTGCCGGAATCGGACGGCTATATTCTCCCCATACCGCAACGCAGCGGGCCAAAGAGAGAGGCGGCCCACTCAACTGCAAGCGGTTGCAACTTGAGTAAAACTGATCCTTTGGAGGGACCAACCATGATCAAATTCATCAAAAAATTCCGCAAGGACGAAGAAGGTGCCGTGACTGTTGACTGGGTCGTGCTGACCGCAGCTGTCGTGGGCCTGGGCGTTGCTGGCGTTACTGCCGTTTCCGGTGGCGTGAACAGCCTGGCCCAAGCGATCTCGAGCGGCGTTGAGGGCCAAGATGTCGGTACCGCCGCGCCCGCCGACGACGGCAGCACCTAACAAGTCAGTCTCGTGACTTGCAAAACGCCGCATACCACAAGTTATGCGGCGTTTTGTCATTGGGCTAAGGAGAAATCCGGCGAAATTGCCGATCCTGAGCCTAACTAAGGCCACATTCATTAAGCAATGTCGGACTATCAAGAAGCGAGTGAGGTCTAAAATGTTGAAGATGCTGAAGCACTTCTCGAATTCGGAAGCCGGCGCTGTCACCGTGGACTGGGTTGTTCTGACAGCGGCAATCGTCGGCTTGGCTGCGGGTACCATTCAAACTATCGGTAGCGCCAACGAAGCACTCGGAACGTCCACTTCCCAAAGGATTGCTGAACAGACAGTGGGCGAAGAATGAAGCTTGAAGAGGCTCATCAACATGCGGTGGCATGAGGGTGCGCAATTCCAGTTCAAAGGCGTTTCCGGTGTCAATCCGGTGAGGCTATACACTGTGATCTTTGCTTGAAGACATTGGATTGCGCTTAGAAAGCATAAGGCGCTCGAAACGCCACGAGAGCAGCACAACTTGAAAGGACACGCCATGCGTTTGGTGTTTGGACTTGTACTCATTCTGGGCATTGGATTGGCGGGTTTTGCCGTCTACATGGCCAAGAATTACATCCAGGGCTATCAGGCCCAGCTTGCACAGGAACGTGCCAAGAGCGCCCCTGCCTTTGAAACGGTCGACGTCTACGTGGCCACGCAGAAGCTGGAATACGGTCAGCGCCTGCTGAAGGATCACGTATCGCTGGTGACCTACCCCGTCGGCTCGCTGCCCAAGGGCACCTATTCCACTATGGAAGAGCTGTTCCCCGAGGGCGAGGACGAACCACGCACGGTGCTGCGCACGATGGAACCCAAGGAAGCGATCCTTGATGTCAAGGTGACCGGACCGGGTGAAGATGCCGGCATCACCTCGCAGCTCCAGCGCGGCATGCGTGCATTTGCCATCAAGGTGGACGTGGCCAGCGGCGTGTCGGGCTTTTTGCGTCCCGGCGACCGCGTGGATGTCTACTGGACCGGCAGAGACGCATCCGAACGGGGAATTGACGGCCGCCGCGGTGGCCGCGAGATCACCAAGCTGATCGAGACCGGTGTCCGCCTGATCGCGGTCGATCAGGAGGCCAACGGCGACACCACCGAGGCGATGATCGCCCGCACCGTCACCGTCGCCGTCAACCCGCAGCAGGTCGCTGCCCTGGCGCAGGCCCAATCCACCGGAAGCCTGTCGCTGTCGCTGGTCGGAGCGAACGACGAATCCGTGGCCGAGGTGATCGAGGTCGACCAGAACATGCTGCTGGGGATCGAACAGGCCGCCGCCCCCACGCCGCAGGTAAAGGAAGAGATCTGCACGATCAAAACCCGCCGCGGCGGTGAAGTGATCTCGACACCGATCCCCTGCGCCACGAACTGATCAACACAACATCTTGTATACGCGAGGCGCCCCCACCACAGGGCGCCTCGTTTCTTTCCGGCAACTGTCCCCAAAAATCCACAGCAACAGCGCCTCGAAAGTGGTTGATTCTTGAAAAAATTTTTGAACTGGCCCACAGTCTTGGCAATTCCGGGCGAAAAGACCCGATTAATGAGGCGTGATCGGAAAGGCAGGTCACATGAAAAATTCGAGCTTGTGTAAGGCTGCCCTGTTGGGGCTGGCTGTATTGATTTCTCCCCTCGCGGAAATGGCCATGGCGGAATCCATCACCGTGATCCGCAAGGGCGCAAACCGTGATCTCAGCATCCCGATGAACCGGGCCGTCGTCATAGAAAGTGACGTGCCCTTCGCGGAACTGAGCATCGCGAACCCCTCCATCGCGGACTTTTCGACATTGTCGGACCGCACCGTATACGTGCTGGGCAAGGCGCCCGGGCGCACCACCCTGACCCTTCTGGATGCGACGGGCCGGCTGATCACCAACGTGGAGGTGCATGTCAGCCCCGATATCTCCGAGTTCAAGGAACGACTGCAACAGATCATGCCGGGCGAAAAGATCGAGGTCCGGTCGGCCAATGACGGCATCGTTCTGTCGGGCACCGTCACCAGCGCCGGCAAGATGGACCGCGCGCTTGAACTGGCCAACCGCTACGCGCCCGAGCGCGTGTCGAACCTGATGTCTGTCTCGGGCAAACAGCAGGTCATGCTGAAAGTCCGCTTTGCCGAGATGCAGCGCACCGTGTCCAAGGCACTGGGCACCTCGCTGTCTCTGGATGGCCGGTCCGGGGGCAACACAGGCGCGATCGGCGGCTCGGGCACCACCAACACCCAGGGCGGCGTCCTGGGCACGCTGGCGGGCGCGATCCCGAACGTTCAGAACAATTTCGGCGCACTTGCCATCGGCTTCGACATCGGCTCGACCGAGGTTGGTATCCTGTTGGAAGCCTTGGAAGAAAAAGGCGTCGTGCGCACGCTGGCCGAGCCCAACCTGACCGCCCTTTCGGGCCAGGAGGCGAAGTTCCTCGCAGGCGGCGAATTCCCGATCCCGGTGGCCCAGGAAAACGGCACCACCACGATCGAGTTCAAGCCCTTCGGCGTCGAGCTCAACTTCACCCCGCGCGTGCTGGACGACGAGGTCATCAACCTGGAAATGGCCGCCGCCGTCTCCTCGCTCGACCCCGCCAACGGCCTGACGACAAACGGTCTGAACGTCGCCGCCTTCCGCCGCCGCGACGCCTCGACCACCGTTGTCATGCGGGACGGGCAAAGCTTTGCCATCGCGGGCCTGCTGCAGGACGACTTCCGCGACAATGCGGGCCAGATCCCGTGGCTGGGTGACATCCCGATCCTCGGCGCGCTTTTCCGCAGCGCGGAATACGAACGCGCCCAGACCGAGCTGGTGATCATCGTCACCGCGCATCTCGTGACCCCGACCAGCGGCACGGTTCTTGCCCTGCCGACCGACCGGGTCAAGCTGCCGACGGAAAAAGACCTGTTCCTGAACGGCCGCGTCGCCAAAGACGTGCGCCAGTCAGGCGGCTCGACTGGCGAAGTCGCCCGGCAGGATTTCAACGGGTCCTACGGCTACGTGATGGACTGAGGAGAGACGAGGCCATGAAAAAGTTTCTTATAACAGCGTCGGTTCTCGCCCTCGCCGGGTGTTCGCAGCAGGGGCAGGTCTACAAGTCCTACTTCGGCGAAGCGGGCAGCCTCGTCGACGGCGGCAACTTCGGCAATGCCACCGTCCACAACCAATTGGTGATGCGCGGCGAGAAAGGCTACGTCTACGATCTGGCCAACCGCTTCTCTAACGAGGTTCTGAGCACGGTCAACTTCGCCTTCAACAGCGCAAAACTCGATGCCGGCGCCCGTGACACGCTGCGCGAGCAGGCCCGCTGGATCAGGCAGTTCCCCGAGGTCCGCTTCCGGGTCTACGGCCACACCGACCTTGTCGGGTCCGCCGGCTATAACAAGAGCCTCGGACAGCAACGCGCCAACGCGGTGGTCAACTTCCTTGTTTCGCAGGGCATCAGCCGCAGCCGCCTCGAGGCCGTCGTCTCCTTCGGTGAGGCACAGCCGCTGGTCGTCACGCAAGGCCGCGAACGCCGCAACCGCCGCACCGTGACCGAGGTCACCGGCTTTGTCGCATCGCATCCCATCGTGATGGACGGCAAATATGCCGAGGTGGTCTACCGCGAATACGTCGCCAGCGCCGTACCGCGCTCGGAACTGATCATGGTCCAAGAAGGTGGTGAAGTCACCAGCGGTAGTTCGGAATGATCTGAATTCTCCCTGTCCGGCCACAGGCCGGGCCACCTCAAGAACCCGCCCGAAACAATCTGTTGGGCGGGTTTTTTTTGTCCTGAGATATCGCACAATTACGATCTTTTGGCCCAATTATTGCCCAGATTTTCCAGCAGTTTCAGCGCATGGCAATGGGTCCGTGCGTGTATGCGCATCGTCCCGAAGTCCGAAAGATAACGGTTTCCGACGCATTGACGTCGCAACAAGCATGGGGCCGACCTGAGATGAGTAGTGTGCAAAAACAACCCGAGTCCAGCCCGATCACGGCCTGCACCGTCAGCCGTGACGTGCAGGATTTCGACCTGTTGATCGAGGACATGGAAACCGCCCTGGGCGAGGCTTGGGGCGATCTTGGCTTTGCCGAGGCGCTGGCCTTCTTCAACCAGCCCGAAGCCGACGGTCTGGAATTCGTGGCGCTGGCGATCGACGCCAGCGACGAGGACGAGATCGGCCTGCTCAGCGAAATCATCACCATGGCCAAGGCACGCGGGATCAAGGTGATCCTGATCGCCGAGGATGTCAGCCCCTCGTCCCTGCACCAGCTTTTGCGGCAGGGCGCGGATGAATTCGTCCCCTACCCTTTGCCCGAGAACGAGCTGCAGGCCGCGATCGACCGCCTGCAGCGCACCGATATCTCTGCCTCTGCCGCCGCCGCCGCCCCATTCGGCAATTCGAGCAGCCCGGGCGACGGTGTTCTGCTGGCGGTTCAGAGCCTTGCCGGCGGCACCGGCGCCACGACCCTGGCGGTGAACCTTGCATGGGAACTGGCCACGGTCACCAAGAACGACGCCCCGCGCGTCTGCATCCTGGACCTCGGCCTGCAAACCGGCTCGGTCGCCACCTATCTCGACCTGCCGCGCAAGGATGTCGTCTATGAAATGTGGGCCGACACCGACTCGATGGACGAGGATATCTTCAAGCAGGCGCTGGTCTCCTACGAGGACAAGCTTTGGGTTCTGACCGCACCCACCGACATCCTGCCGCTCGACATGATCACGCCCGAGGATGTACAGCGCGTGCTGGACATGGCCCGTGCCAAGTTCGACTATGTCATCGTCGACATGCCCGGCACATTGGTCCAGTGGACCGAAACCGTGCTGCATTCCGCGCAGATCTACTTCACCACGCTGGAGCTCGACATGCGCTCGGCCCAGAACGCCCTGCGCCTCAAGCGGGCGCTGCGCTCCGAGGACCTGCCGGTCGAGAAGCTGCGCTATTGCCTGAACCGCGCGCCGAAGTTCACCGACCTGAACGGCAAAAGCCGGGTCAAGCGCATGGCCGAAAGCCTGGAAATCAGCATCGAGGTGCAGCTGCCCGACGGCGGCAAGCCGGTGATGCAGGCGGGCGACCACGGCACGCCGCTGGCAAGCGCCGCCGGCAAGAACCCGCTGCGCAAGGAAATCGCCAAGCTGGCGGTCTCGCTGCACGCGCTTGGCCAAAGCGACGCCGATCAGGCCGCATAAAGGAAGTTAACCAATGTTCTCGCGATACAAGAAGACGACCGAAGGCGCCCAGCCGGTCAAGGCCAACAAGACGCCTGTCGCCGAAGCACCCCGGACCGCCCCCGTGGAAGAGGCGCAAAGCGTCTCGCTGCGCAAACCGCTTCAGAAAGCGGCGGCAACTACGTCGCCGCAGGACAAGGACCGCAAGCGCAAGGAACGTTTGTCCGAGATCAAGATCGAACTGCACCGCGCGCTTCTGGACAACCTGAACCTCGGCGCGTTGGAAAGTGCGACGGAGGCTGACCTGCGCGCGGAGATCGCGTCGATTGCAGGCGAGGCGCTGGAAGAACGCAGCATCGTTCTGAATCGCGAGGACCGGTCCACGCTGACACAGGACCTCTATGACGAGGTGCGCGGCCTTGGCCCGCTGGAACCGCTCCTGAAGGACGACACCGTCAACGATATTCTGGTCAACGGCCCGCAGCAGGTTTTCGTAGAACGCGCGGGCAGGCTGGAACTGACCGACACGACCTTCAAGGATGAAAAGCACCTTCTGCGGATCATCGACAAGATCGTGTCGGCCGTGGGCCGGCGCGTCGACGAATCCAACCCCTACGTCGACGCCCGTCTGCAGGATGGCTCGCGTTTCAACGCCATGGTCCCGCCCGTGGCGGTGGATGGCAGCCTGGTGTCCATTCGTAAGTTCAAGAAGGACAAGCTGGGCATCGACGACCTGGTGAATTTCGGCGCCTTTTCCGAGGAAATGGCGGCCTATCTTCAGGCCGCCGTTGCCACGCGCCTCAACGTGATCGTCTCGGGCGGTACCGGTTCGGGCAAGACGACCACGCTCAACGCGCTGTCGTCCTTCATCGACAATGCCGAACGCATCCTGACGATCGAGGATACCGCGGAACTTCAGCTGCAGCAGATCCACGTGGGCCGAATGGAAAGCCGCCCGCCCAACGTCGAGGGCAAAGGCGAAGTTTCCCCGCGCGACTGTCTGAAAAACGCCCTGCGGATGCGCCCCGACCGCATCATCGTCGGCGAGACGCGCGGCGAGGAAGTGATCGACATGCTGCAGGCCATGAACACCGGCCACGACGGCTCGATGACCACGATCCACGCAAACAACCCGCGCGACGGGATCAGCCGCCTGGAAAACATGGTCGCCATGGCCGGGATCGAGATGCCGCTCAAGGCGGTGCGCTCGCAGATCGCGTCGGCCGTGAACCTTCTGGTGCAGGCCAGCCGCCTTCAGGACGGCTCGCGCCGGATGACCTCGATCACCGAGATCACCGGCATGGAGGGCGACGTGATTTCCATGCAGGAGATCTTCCGCTTCCAGCGCGTCGGCCTGTCGCCCGACAACAAGATCATCGGCCATTTCACCGGCACAGGTGTGCGGTCGAATTTTTCAGAACGGTTCCGCTTGTGGGGGTATGACCTGCCGCCCAGCATCTATGAACCCGTGGGAGAGTAAACGCTATGTCTATCAGTGCAGAGCCAATCATTTACGGCCTGATCTTCATCGGGATCATGGTCCTCGTTCAGGGTCTTTACCTGACCGTCTTCGGACGCTCCATCAGCCTCAACAACCGCGTGAACCGCCGGCTGGAGATGCTCGACAAGGGCGGCAATCGCGAGGAGGTGATGGAAAAGCTGCGCAAGGAGATGGAACAGCATCTCAAGGCGCGCAAGATCCCGCTTTACTCGATCCTCGCCACCAAGGCCCAGATGGGGGCCATCGCGTTCTCGCCCAAGCAGCTGATGATGCTGATGGTGGCCTGCGGCTTCATCGCCTTTATCGGCCTGTCGGTCGGCACCAGCACCGCCTTACCCGTGCGCATTCTCGTCTCCGTCGCGATGGGCGTCGGCGGCATCTTTGTCTGGGTCAACATGAAGGCCAGCAAACGCATGGCCATGCTGGAAGAACAGCTGCCCGACGCCATCGAACTCATGGTGCGCAGTTTGCGTGTCGGCCACCCGTTCAGCTCGGCCATTTCCATCGTCGCCAACGAGGTCGCCGACCCGCTGGCCACCGAATTCGGCGTCATCGCCGACGAGGCCGCCTATGGCCGCGACATGGGCGAGGCGCTTAAGGACATGGCCGAACGGCTGGACATGCAGGATTTGCGCTTCCTCGCCGTGGCCGTGACCATCCAGCAGCAATCGGGTGGTAACCTGGCCGAGATCCTCGATGGTCTGGCCAAGGTGATCCGCGCCCGCTTCCGCCTGTTCCGCCGCGTCAAGGCCATCACCGCCGAGGCCAAGTGGTCGGGCAAGTTCCTGTCGGGCTTCCCGATCCTGGCGCTGATCGCGATCCAGATGATCAAGCCCAACTATTACGACGAGGCGATGGAACACCCCTACTTCATCCCGGCCTGCCTGGCCGTGGGCTTCTTCCTCGTGGCGAACCTCTTCGTGATGCGCGCCCTCGTGAACATCAAAGTGTAAGGCCACGATCATGCTCGATACCCTGACACAACTCATGACAGATACGCTGGGCCCCTTCGGCCCGCTGATCGCGGTCGGCACGCTGGGCCTGCTCTTGGTCCTGCTGACGATCCCGATCCTGATCCGCGAGTCGAAAGACCCTCTGGACAAGATCAAGAAGGCCTCGCGCTCGGGCGTGTCGCAGGAAGAGCAGAAGAAGAAACTTCGCTCGGGCCAGCGCAACGCGAAGCTGGACAAATATGCGAAGTTCCTCGAACCCGAGGATGAAAAGCAGCTCAGCCAGATCCGCCTGACCTTGATGCAGGCCGGCTATCGCAGCCGCGACGCCGTGCGCTATTTCCACTTCGCGCAGTTCGCGCTCGGCATCGGGTTTCTGATCCTCGGCGTGCTGTACTTCCTGGTGTTCCTGGCGGGTGCCGAGGACACGACCACGACGCAAACGATGATGTATATCCTCGGCCCCGGCGGGATCGGCTACCTGATACCGAAATACTGGGTGACCAAGCGCCAGCAGCAGCGCCAGCAGGAAATCGAGGAAGGCTTCCCCGACAGCCTCGACATGATGCTGACCTGCGTCGAGGCGGGCCAGTCGCTCGACCAGGCAATCATCCGGGTGTCCAAGGAAATCCGCGCCTCTTATCCTGCGTTGTCCGAGGAATTCGAGATCGTCTCCCACCAGGTCAAGGCCGGACGGGACAAACCCTCGGTCCTGAACGAAATGGCCGAACGCTGCGGCGTGCAGGATATCTCCAGCTTCGTGACCGTGCTGGTGCAATCACAATCCTTCGGCACCTCGATCGCCGACGCCCTGCGCGTCTATGCCGGCGAGATGCGTGACAAACGGGTCATGCGGGCCGAAGAAAAGGCCAACAAGCTGCCGACGAAGATGACATTGGCCACGATGATGCTTACAGTGCCGCCATTGCTGATCATTCTGGTCGGCCCGTCGGTGCTGGGGATCATGGAACTCTTCACGATGGCGGGCCAATAACGGCCGGACCAACGAAAGGCAGGTCCCGCGCGGGCCTGCCGCCACAACGAAGAGGCGACATAACCGGCATGGCACGAGCAGGTGTCTGGCTTCTGGTTTCCTTCGCTCTCGTCGCGGGCTGCGGCGAAGGCGCTTCGCGTGATCCCGACAGCCCCTACGCCCCCGGCGTCGCAAAGGATGGCGAGGCCGTCGACTCCAAGCTGGTCGGCCACCGCCTCGTGGCCGCCGGCGAGTACGAATTGGCCATCGACGCCTTTTCCCGCGCCGCCCTCGACGAGGGCATGAGCGCCGATGTGCTTGGCGGCCTGGGCACCGCCAATCTCGGCCTGGGGCGTCTGCACACCGCCGAACGCCTGCTGCGACAGGCCATCGAAAAAGACGAATTCTCGCCCGAGGTCTGGAACAACCTTGGCGTTGTCCTGCTGGAAAAGGGCGAAAACGGCGAGGCCGAACAGGTGTTCAAAAAGGCCTACGCGCTCGACAATGGCCAAAGTGACTCAATCCGAGACAATTTGCGGTTAGTTCTCGCAAAATCGGAAAATTCTCTTTATAGTGAAGAGTTAGAGCAAGATTATAAACTGGTGCGGCGCGGGAGCAGCGACTACCTGATCCGCAGTATACCAGGTTGAGGCAAAGGCAGTAAAAGGACGCAAAAAATGCGCCACCCTATTCTTATGTGCATCTGCGTGGGCAGCGCATTTGCCCTTTCCGCTTGTGATGAAAAGGCCGGCAAGGCCGATGTGGACCGGGCCTTGTCCGATCTCAACGTCGTCGACGAAAGCAATCTTGGCGATGTCATGCTGACCGTGGCAGACCCAAACGAGTCCGTGAAATATTTCCAGCGCACGCTGGGCGAAAAGCCCGACCGCATCGACGTGCGCCGCGGCCTCGCGCTATCGCTCATTCGCGCCAAGCGCCACACCGAGGCCGTCGCGGCCTGGCAAAACGTGGTCGAGCATGAAAAGTCCACCAATGACGACCAGGTGGAATACGCCGACGCGCTCATTCGCAACAACGAATGGAAACGCGCCGACGAGGTGCTGGATTCCGTCCCGCCGACCCATGAGACCTTCAAACGCTACCGGCTCGAGGCGATGATCGCCGACAGCAACCAGAACTGGAAGAAAGCCGACAGCTTCTACGAGACCGCGGTCGGCCTCACGACCCAGCCCGCCAGCGTCATGAACAACTGGGGCTATTCCAAGCTGACCCGCGGCGACTTCGCCGCCGCCGAGCGCCTGTTCACCGACGCGATCCGACAGGATGACAGCCTGTTCACCGCCAAGAACAACCTTGTCCTGGCGCGCGGCGCGCAAAAGAAATATTCCATGCCTGTCCTGCAGACCAGCCAGGAAGAGCGCGCGCAACTGCTCTACACGCTGGGTCTTTCGGCCATCAAGCAGGGCGACACCAATATCGGCAAGGGCCTTCTGCGCGACGCCATCGACACGCATCCCCAGCATTTCGAGGCCGCCGCGCGCAGCCTGAATGCGCTGGAAAACAACGTCGAATAAAAGACGTGCGAGGCGCGGGTCATGCCCCTTGAAATCACCAGTTGGGCGGCGCTCTGGTTCCTGCCTTTCGTCACCCCGGTCTGTCTCTGGGTGATGTGGAGTGACCTCAAGGCTATGCGCATTCCCAACACCTCGGTGCTGACGCTGGCGGGGATCTTCGTGATCGTCGGCCTTTGGGCCGTCACCCCGTTCTGGCCCGACTACGCATGGCGCATCGCGATCATGTTCATCGCCCTCGTGATCGGCTTCATCGCCAATGCCGGCGGGCTGATGGGCGCGGGCGACAGCAAGTTCATCGCCGCCGCGGCGCCCTTCATCGCCCCAGCCGACTGGCGGATCATCATGTTTCTCTTTACCGCCAACCTTTTGGCCTGTTTCGTCACGCACCGGCTGGCGAAACACACGCCGCTGCGCCGGCTCGCCCCCGACTGGATCAGCTGGGACCGCGGCAAGAAGTTTCCCATGGGCTTCGCCCTGGGCGCGACACTCGTGATTTATCTCGGCCTCGGCGCCGCCTACGGCGCCTGAGGCGCCTGCCCCAACCACGCCCGCGCGCGACCACAATTTCCGCATGATTTGATGCCATCCTGCCCCGGATTGCGCCGCAGTATGCGGTGCCTGAGACATGTCAACTTGTCGAAGAAAACGGGCAGAAAACCATGAATATGCAAGTGACCAACGGCGTTCAGCCGCCCCCGCCACCCTCCGGGCTCGACGAAATGCAGCTCCCCATCGTCATGATGCGGGACATCCTGCTGAAGACCATGTTCCGCAAGAACCTCGACATGGTCAGCGAAATCTCCGAGGCGATCTGCCTGCCTCGCGCCGTCACGCAGGAACTGGTGGACATGGCGCGCCAGCAACGCCTGCTCGAGGCGACCGGCACGCTCAACGCCAATTCGGGCGGCGAGATGGGCTTTCAGCTGACCGACGCGGGCAAGTCCCGCGCCCTCGACGCGCTGTCGCAATCGGAATATTTCGGCGCCATGCCCGTGCCGCTGGCGGTTTACCGTGAACAGGTCAAGCGCCAGTCGATCCGCAACATCCAGATCACCCGGGACGAACTGACCGGCGCCATGGGCCACCTCGTGCTGCCCAACGATCTGCTCGATCACCTCGGCCCTGCCGTGTCGGCCGGCCGCTCGATCCTGATGTACGGCCCGCCCGGCAACGGGAAATCCTCGATCTCGAACGGCATCCGCGACGCCATGGGCGACAAGATCTATGTCCCCCGCGCCATCGAATACGCGGGCCAGGTCATCACCGTCTACGACCCGATCGTCCATTCCAAGGCCGAGGTCGAGGTCGACGATCCCAACTCCCTGCGCCGCAAGCGCACCTTCGACACGCGTTACGTGCGCTGCGAACGGCCCACGGTCATCACCGGGGGCGAGCTCAGCCTGTCGATGCTCGACCTGGTCTACAACCCGACCGCGCGGACCTACCAGGCACCGCTGCAGTTGAAATCGACGGGCGGCATCTTCATCGTCGACGACCTTGGCCGCCAGGCCGAGCCGCCGCAAAGCCTCGTCAACCGCTGGATCGTCCCGCTCGAGGAATCCAAGGACATCCTCGCGCTGCAATCGGGCGAAAAGTTCGAGGTGCCGTTCGACACGCTGGTGATCTTCTCGACCAACTTCCACCCCAACGAGATCTTCGACCAGGCCGCCCTGCGCCGGATCTTCTTCAAGATCAAGATCGACGGCCCGAACCAGCAGGACTTCCTCAAGATCTTCGCCATGGTGGCCAAGAAACGCGGCATGCCGCTGGACGAGGACACCTTGTTGCATCTGCTCAAGGTCAAGTACCCGACGATCAACAACGTCTACGCCAACTACCAGCCGATCTTCCTGATCGACCAGATGATTTCGATCTGCGAATTCGAGGGCATTCCCTACCAGATGCGTCCCGACCTCTTGGACCGTGCCTGGGCGAACATGTTCGTCAAGGACGAGACCATCGTGAAGTAAGCGCCGCCCGGAGTTTTTGAAAACTCCGGGCAAAACTTTTCCTGAAAAGTTTTGCGGTTCCGCCTACATCTGGCGGATGACGTCGTTACCCCCCGTGTTCACTGAATGGTTCGCCTCGCGCGGCTGGTCCATCCACCCGCACCAGCAGGCGATGCTGGACCGCGCCGATGACCCCGCCCTGCTGCTCATCGCCCCCACCGGCGGCGGCAAGACACTGGCGGGCTTCCTGCCCACGCTGGTGGACATCGCCGAGCACGGCCACGAGGGGCTGCACACGCTCTACATCTCGCCCCTCAAGGCGCTCGCGGCCGACATCAAGCGCAACCTCACCACGCCTGTGTCAGACATGGACCTGCCCATCCGCATCGAGGACCGCACCGGCGACACGTCCTCGTCGGCCAAGCGCCGCCAGCGCGCCGACCCGCCGCATATCCTGCTGACGACGCCCGAAAGCCTAGCACTCCTCACGTCCTACGAGGATGCGCCGCGCATCTTTGCAGGGCTGAAACGCATCGTCGTCGACGAGATCCACGCGCTGGCCGAGTCGAAGCGCGGCGACCAGCTTTTCCTCGCCCTCAGCCGCCTTCAGGCCATGTGTCCCGGCCTGCGCCGCGTGGGCCTCTCGGCCACGGTCGAGGACCCCGCCGCCATCGCGCGCCTGCTCGCCCGCCACCCCGACCCTTGTGAAATCCTCATGGCCGATCCCGGCCCCGAGCCCGATATCGCAATGCTGCAAACCGATGCCACCCCACCTTGGTCCGGGGGTGGTGCAGCCTATTCGATCCCCGCCGTTTTGGAAGAGGTGAAACGCCACCGCATCACCCTCATCTTCCACAACACCCGCGCCCAGGCCGAGATCTTCTTTCACAACCTCTGGCTCGCCAATGAAGAGGCCCTGCCGATCGGCATCCACCACGGCTCACTCGACCGGGCACAGCGCGAGCGGGTCGAGGCCGCCATGCAGCGCGGCGAGCTGCGCGCCGTGGTCTGCACCGGCAGTCTGGACCTCGGCATCGACTGGGGCGATGTGGACCTCGTGATCCAGGTCGGCGCGCCCAAGAACGTCAAGCGCCTGGTGCAGCGCATCGGCCGCGCCAACCACCGTTACAACGCGCCATCAAAGGCGCTTCTGGTCCCCGCCAACCGGTTCGAGGTCATCGAATGCCATGCCGCGTTGGAGGCCGTCCGTGACCACGACCTCGACGGCGAGCCACGCGGCCCCGGCCCCCGCGACGTGCTCTGCCAGCACATCCTCATCCGCGCCTGCGCCGGGCCGTTCGATGCAGATGCATTTTTCGAGGAAGTCCAAACCGTCGGCGCCTATGCCACCCTCACCCGCGCCCAGTTCGACGCCTGCCTCGATTTTTGCGCAACCGGCGGCTATGCCCTGCGCGCCTATGACCAATGGCAGCGCCTGCTCAATCGCGACGGCCTGTGGCAGTTGCGCGATCCACGCAGCGCCCGCCTGATCCGCATGAACATAGGCACCATCCAGGACGCCGATCTGCTGAAGGTCCGGATGCGCCGCAACCGCGGCGGCAAGCCGCTGGGCGAGGTCGAGGAAGGCTTCGCCGCCTCCCTCACCCCCGGCGACACGTTCCTGATCGGCGGGCAGATCGTGAAATACGAAGGCCTGCGCGAAACCGTGGTCGAGGTCAGCCGCGACGCCGCGAAGAAACCCAAGATCGCCACCTTCGCCGGGACGAAGTTCGCCACCTCCACCCAGCTCAGCCAGCGCATCCTGTCGCTCTTGCATTCCGGCGACTACTCCGCCCTTCCGGCCCATACCGCCGACTGGATTGCGCTCCAGCAAGACGTGTCGCAACTGCCCAAGGCAGGCCGCCTGCTCATCGAAAGCTTCCCCCATGACGGGCGCGAACATGCCTGCATCTACGGCTTCGCCGGCCGCAACGCGCAACAGACGCTGGGCCTGATCCTCAGCAAACGCATGGAGGAGATGCGTCTTGCCCCCATGGGTTTCGTCTCGACCGATTACGCCACTCTCATCTGGGGGCTGGAACCGCTGACCGACGCCACCGGCCTTCTGGACCGCGCCGCCCTGCGCGAAGGCCTCGACAAGTGGCTGGCCGGTAACCAGCTGATAAAACGTACCTTTCGCGCCTCCGCCACCATCGCGGGCCTGATCCAGCGCAACCTGCCCCAGGTCCGCAAATCCGGGCGGCAGGCCACGTTTTCCTCCGATATCCTTTACGACACGCTGGCCAAATACGACCCCGATCACCTGCTCCTGGACATCACAAGGCAAGAGGCAATGCGCGGCCTGATCGACTTTGGCCGGATCGAAGAAATGCTCGACCGCATCGGCGACCGCGTCGACCTTGTCCGCCTGCCCCGCGTCACCCCCTTCGCCGCGCCGCTGTTCCTCGAGGCCGGACGCACCCCCGTCGAAGGCAGCGCACAGGACCGCCTGATTGAGGAAGAAACCCAACGCCTGATGCAGGCTGCCGGTCTCGCCTGACACCCGGAAAAGCCCTTGCAAAATCAGTCGCCCCGCGTGATGAACGAAGCATGAACGGCTACGAGTTCACATTGGCAGGCGCCCGTCTCACCGCCCTCGGCTCCGGCGCGCTTTTCTGGCGTGACCAGAACCTGCTTTGCGTGTCGGACATGCACCTGGGCAAGACCGAACGCCGGGCCCGCCTGGGCGAAGCGCAACTGCCCCCCTACGAGACCCACGACACCCTGTCGCGGCTGCAGGCCGACCTGGAAGCCACCGGTGCCCATACCGTCATCTGCCTCGGCGACAGCTTCGACGACGCGCTGGCCGCCCGCGCCCTTCTCGATGCCGAAAAGCTCTGGATCAGCCGCCTTCAGGCCGGCCGCCGCTGGGTCTGGATCGAGGGCAACCACGATCCCGGCCCCGTCGACCTTGGCGGTGCGCATCTGTTCGAGTTGCCCGTCCCGCCACTCACCTTTCGCCACATCGCGCAACAGGGCTTTTCCGGCGAGGTGTCGGGGCACTACCACCCCAAGGTCACCCTGCCCGTCCGGGGCCGCGCCATCACCCGGCCCGCCTTCCTGCTCGACAGCGACCGGCTGGTGATGCCCGCCTACGGCACCTATACCGGCGGCCTGCGCAGCCACGACACCGCGCTCTGCGATCTCATGCGCCCCGAGGCGCTGGCGATCCTGACGGGCAAGACCCCCCATCCCGCGCCCATGCCGCGCGGCGCAAAGGCATGACCGGCGCGGTTCCTATTCATACGCGCACGGCCTAGACTGTCCGGACACCCTACGGAGACCCCAGCCCCATGTCTGCTCCCTTCGAGACCCGCATCCGCGACAGCTTTGCCCGGCAATCCATGATGCAGACGCTGGGCGCCACGCTCACCGGCATCGCCGAGGGCCGGGTCGAGATCACCGCCCCCATCCTCGAGGGCAGCCGCCAGCAGCAGGGGGTCGCCCATGCCGGCCTGACCTTCGCCATCGGCGACAGTGCCGCGGGCTATTCCGCGCTGACCCTGATCCCCGAGGGGATGGAGGTGATGACCACTGAGATGAAGATCAACCTGCTGGCTCCCGGCGCGGGCGACACCCTTGTGGCCCGGGGCCGGGTGATCAAGCCGGGCCGCCGCCTGATGGTGGTGCAATCGGATATTTTTGCCGTGACAGACGGTGCGGAACGCCACATCGCCATGATGGTCGGCACCATGATTCCGGTGGACCTTTAGCGACGTGCGCAAGACCTGCGACAAGGCCGAAAAGAAATGAGGGCAGTCCCCGACCGAGGGTGGGGGTGAAGCCCCCGCCCGCGGGGGCGGTCGGGGGCTGCCC